>JANPCT010000488.1:0-3653 GCA_031431095.1 Acidobacteriota bacterium
GTTCATCGACTGGGCAAACATCTTCATGCGTGCGAAGAACTCGGTCGGTGGGGCACCGATGCCGAGACCGAAGAAGTCTTTGATTTGCGTGGAGGCGATGAGTAAGGCAATGCCGTTAGTGAAGCCAAGGACGACTGGACGCGGGATGAACTTAATCGCCTGGCCGAGGCCGGTGACCGCGAGGAAGAGCAAGATGACGCCCGCCATCATCGTCACCATCAGGAGGCCTGGCAGGCCGTGTGCGGCGACGATGCCGGCGACGATCACGACGAACGCCCCGGTCGGGCCACCGATCTGGATGCGTGAGCCCCCGAGAAGCGATACCACGAATCCGCCGACGATCGCCGTGTAAATGCCCGCCTGGGGCGAGACACCCGATGCGATGCCAAACGCCATCGCGAGCGGCAGCGCGACGACGCCGACCGTCAGGCCGGCGATGACGTCGGCGATCAGCGCGCGGCGATCGTAGTTGCGGACATCCTGAAACAGCTTCGGTTGCCAGGTTCGCCATGGAATGCGGACGAGGAGTGCCCTCATGCGCGCCGACCTTCTTCGGCGTCCATCTCACCGAGCATCACCAGCGTGTCGTTGAGGTGGGCGGAGAAGTACTGCTTGAGCAGATCGAGCAGCTGGATGAGGATTGGATCGCGGAGCGCATAGTAGACCTGGTTGCCGGTCTTGCGGCTGGTGACGATGTGTTTCGCGCGCAGGACAGCCAAATGTTGAGAGAGGTTCGCCTGCTCCACGCCCAGCTGCGTCAGGAGTGCGCCGGCACTCAACTCGCCCTCCCGCAATGCTTCGACAATCGCGATGCGCGTGGGGTTCGCGAGCGCTTGAAAGATTTGCGCTTTGAAAGTCCGCAGCGTGGAGTTGGTCATGGTGTTGTGCGCGGAGGAGAAGTAGGTATTGAAAGGGGTTCGTTTGTTCCCCCGACCCGCGTCAGTAGCGCGCCGGCAGTCAACTGGCGTCCCGCCGCCGCGAGGAGTTGATCACGATGTCTTGCGTGTAGGACGGCTAGCTGTTGAGGGAGGGGCACCGGCTCCACCCTGAGCTGCGCCAGGGGAGCGGGGGCAACCGACCCGCGGTCGCACGACGGCTCGACAATCGGGACTGTCCATAGACTCACGCGGGTTTGGAAAGTGCGGCCTCTGAGAGTGGCCGCCGGGGGCCTGTCACAACAATAAGAATATTCTAAAATACGAATATACGCAAGTTGACATTGCAGCGGGGCGAGCACCTCTGCCGGCGGCCACCCAAGGCTATGGCCGCTTCCACGCGTTCCACAGTGTAACAGGGCCGACCGATGCAAATACGGAGCGGTCAGGATAAACGCAAGCAGGACGGTTCTTGGCATGCAGCGAACGTGCTGGGGGCATGCGATAGCTCCTGTCGACATCGAAAATAGCGCGCCCGCCGTGCCGGCGCAGCGCGGAAGATTCCTGACCGGGCAGGGAAAACTCGCTAGTCGCGAGGCGGGCAGGCCTGATTTGCAAGGGATTGCGGGCAGAAGCCCCGGCAGCAGAAGTGCAGCCAATCAGCCCATGACCACCACAGCCGCCAGCCCCGCCCAAGTCCTTTACTGGCACCGGGAACTGCCGCCCCTCCGCGCGGAGGTCGTGGGCGAGCACATCCTGGAAGCCACCAGCCGGCGCGTGCCGGGCAGGTTCTCGGGCGCGGACGAAGAATGGAGCCGGTGTTACGGCGATCTCATGACGCAGGCGCGCGCCCGGCTCACGCAGGAAGTCGCGCGTCTCGGCGGAGACTATGCCCACGTCGGCGAGGAAGTCATTACTCCCCGGCATGACGCCGCTCTCGGGGAGGGGTGGCTCTACGGCCGGTTCAATTACGTGCTCTACCGCGATCCCGAGCGTGGACGCGCCGTTTCTCATAAGGACCCACACTGATGACCAGCACAATCGACATCGGCGGCGGGACCTACGTCAGGCGGCTGATCGGGGCAGCAGCGCTCGACCGCACGACCTACGAAGACATCGAGAGCGACGAGACGGCGACGAGCCAGGCGTTCGCGACCGTGATCCTCTCGGGCCTAGCGGGTGGAATCGGGGCCCTTGGTTTCGGCGGGACGGTAACGGGTGTCGCGTTCATGGCGACGATGAGCGTGATCACGTGGGGCATCTGGGCTGTGATCATGTTCGAGATCGGCGTGAACCTAATGTCCCGCCCCGAGACGCGTTCGAATGTCGGAGAATTGCTCCGGACGCTCGGCTTCGCCACGGCGCCTGGATGCGTCCTCGCGCTGGGCATCGTGCCGATCTTCACAATCCCGGTGTTCGCGGTGACCGGCGTGTGGCTTCTCGCCTCGACGACGGTCGCGGTGAGACAGGCGCTCGATGTTGAGAGCACTGGCCGCGCCCTGGCGGTGTGCATCGTCGGGTGGCTGCTGGTCATAGGCATCGCCGCAGCCGTCGGGCTCGTGTTCGGGCCAGCGCTGGCGTAACGCGCGGCGGGCGCATTCCCGCCACGATGAAGGTGGACCATGAAACACGACGTCGGCTTCTGGATCGACCACAAGAAGGCCGTCATCGTCGCCGCTTCGGCGGCTGGCGTGACGACGACGACACTCGACTCCGAGGTCGGATCGCACGCCCGCTATTCCGCACGGCCGCGCAACTCGACCGGCGACGGCCCCCACGAGGGCGGCGGCGAGAAGAGACACGAGCAACGCAACGACGAGCACCTGGCTCGCTACTACGATGCGGTCATCGGGCGTCTCGGGCAGCCCCAGAGGCTCCTCATCTTCGGACCGGGAGAGGCCAAGCTGCAACTCGAGAAGCGCCTCGGCCCCTCCCATGGACGGCCTGAACGTGTGGTCGACATCGAGACCGCAGACACGCTGACCGATCCCCAGATCGTCGCAAAGTTGAAAGAGCACTTCGGGATCGCTGTCTGATCGGGAATGGCAACTGGGCGTGGAGCGCTGTCAGCAGTCACTGACTTGGAGGGTACCGTGAGTTTCCTCATCACTACGGCGACCGCCCTCGAACAGCGCGTCGCCGAGACGGCCTCGGGCCGCGGGTTCGATGACGCTGTCGCTGCTTTCGCGGGGCTGCTCAACAGCGTCAGCGATTTGCCGCCGCGCACGACGGGTGACGATGTCGTCGCCGCGCTTCGCGCCCTCGCGGAGCGCGTCATTGCCCACATCGAGCGACGGCTCGAGGGTCGGGCGGATCGCCTTTCGAGACAGGTGGCGCTGGCGCAGGAGATCTACCAGATTCAGCAGGCCCTGGAAAACATCGATCGGTCGCACCGGCCCCATTTGCCCGCCGCAGCGCCGACCTATCACGGCGTCTCGTGTCCCACTGTACCCAGGAGAAGCCCTGTTCCGCCACATCCTCGTCGCCACGGACCTGACACCGATTTCCACGGCGACCCAAATGGTACGAAGTCTGGAGGCTGCTTGACTGCAATGCTGACGACGCTGAACCCCCGCCTGAGCAGGGTCGCGAAACGGATCTGTGGCGAGTTCCGCGAGATGCCGGGCATGCGACTGACCGCAGCCCAGGTGCAGCGGCTCTGGAGCCTGTCGCCGCAAGAGTGCGAGGAGGCACTCGATTACCTGTGCGAGGTGGACCGACTCGCGCACGACCCCTCGGGTTGCTACCTGCTGTCCTCGGTCGTGCGCGAGAAGGACA
>JANPCT010000489.1:0-3007 GCA_031431095.1 Acidobacteriota bacterium
CTGCCCGAGGCGCCGCCGCGGCCATTGACGCCGGCCAGTGACTTCAGGGTGATACCGCTGCCGGCACCCGTGCGCTGCTGACGTCCGTTGGTTCGCGGGTTGATGCGTGCCCCGGCGAGCCGGTGGATCGGCTCTGCAAGATCGGCGATGGACGGCATGCTCTTCCGTTCGAGGAGGGCAATCATCTGCCGGTCGGGGGAGACGACGACTGAAGGCGTCGGCGCCGCATCGAGGATGTCGACGATGACCTTTGGTGGAACCCGGTAGCCACCCGCTTGCGGAGACGATTGCGCCGCCAGCCCGGCGGTGAGCGCCGGCACGGCAGCCACTACGAGAGCGAAACACAAGCGGGGGGTGCGCATGCTGGTCCTCCTTGGCAGGAGCGGGATTGTACTACTTGGCCCGGCGCGCAGGTTGCTAGGCCGGACGGTTGCAGGTGGCCATTGGGAAACCTCGCACCATGCGCCCGCACATCGCCGCACATACCGGACGCCGGGCCGACCCTGCTCGAGACGCGCGACCCCGGCGCAACATCAGCGAGTGGAGAGGCGGGGCGCGAGCTCGACGCTGTAGAGAAGTTTCCCCGCCACATCGTGAAGCTGCGCGGTCAGCGCGCGCGTCTTCGCGCTCACCTTCAGCGTGCCGAAGAACTGGAAGCCGTCCGATGGCGGGCGATTGCCCTTCATGCCGGGTGGGATGCCCACGAACTTTACTTCCGGGCCGAAGGTCGCGTCGAGCGTGCCCGGCCCGAACGTTCCGGCATTCAGGGGGCCCGCCACGAATTCCCAGAACGGATCGAACGCGGTGAATTTCGCGCGGGCCGGATCGTAGAGGTGCGCCGCGCAGTAGTGGACGTCGGCGGTAATCCAGACGACGTTGCGGACGCGGTGTCTCTGAAGGTCCTGCAGGAGGTCCGCAATCTCCAGCTCACGGCCGAGCGGAGCGCCGGGCTCGGCGTTCGCGACCGCTTCGTAGCGTCCCGGACCATCACCAACGACCAGCCCGAGCGGGAGATCGGCGGCGACGATCTTCCATGTGGCCGTGCTGGCACGGAGCGATGTCTTCAGCCACTGCAACTGCGCGGGACCGAGCAGCGCCGACGAAGCGTCGAGCACGGGCTGACGGTTGCCGCTGTTCGCCCCTTTGTGCGTCCGCATGTCCAGCGCGAAGACCTCGACGAGGGGACCGAGCGGGACCGATCGATAGATGCGTTCCGGATCGTCGGCCGCAAGTGGCAGCGGGTTGTATTCGAAGAACGCCTGTCGCGCGCGGGCGGCGAGCACCGCGACCGACTTCTCCGTGAAGCGCGCGTCATCGTCCTGGCGCCGCTCCCAGTACCAGTTGTCGCGCACCTCGTGGTCGTCCCACATCACGATCTGCGGCACCTCCGCGATGAAGCGGCGCATGTGCGCGTCGGTGAGGTTGTATTGATGGCAGCCGCGATAGTCCGCGATCGACTCCGCGACTTTCGACTTGGCTTCGGTGACGACGTTCTTCCACAGCGTGCCGTCGTCCAGCTTCACTTCCGAGACGAGGGGGCCGTCGGCATAAATGGTGTCCCCCACGTTGATGAAGACGTCGGGTTGGGCGCGGCGCATCGTCTCGTACATCCGCAGGCCGCCCCATTCGGGGTTGATGCCCCAGCCCTGGCCGACAGTATCGGCCGACCACGCGATGGTGACGTCGCGCGGTGCCGCCGGCGGTGTATTGAAGCTGCCGGTCACCGGCTCGCTCCAGGTTCGCAGGTCGGAGAGATCCTGGTAGAGCACGCGATAGAAGATGCGCTGCCCGGCGGGCAGGTCCGTCAACACCAGGCGTGACGTGAAGTCGGACGTCTCCAGTGCGGCGGGGCCGCGCACGCGCCGCGGATCGGTGAAGCGCTCCGTGGTCGCGAACTCGACGAACATGCGGGCGGTGCGATCGGTGCGGCTCCATATGACCGCGCGGCCGCCGCCGACGTCACCGGCGGTGACGCCCGAGGGCAGCCCCGGCCTTGCGCCCGCGGCCGTGACGATGGCGGGTGACTGGGACGTTCCAGCTGGAGGCGCAGGCCACGGCAGCGTCGAGCGTCTGTCGCCTGAGCGGGGAAGCCACGAGGCTGCCGGTAGGCCAGCCAGTTGCAAAAAGGTTCGGCGTTTCATGGATGCGTTAGTTTCCGACACTGCGACGAATGGACCCAGCGCAGCCGCTCGACCACGGGAGCCGCCGAACCGTCTACTTCTTCACAAGCCTCGCCGGAATCGTTCCCAGATCACGCGCGCTCGGCAATCCATGCGAAGCGGTCGCCTGCGTCGCCGCGCGGACGATCGCGTCGGCCATCACCTCCGCCGCGAGAGCGCCGATGGTGCCGTAGTTCGCCTGTCCGTCCCACGTGCCCGTCGCCAGCGAAAAGATGGTGTCGCCGTCGGCGGGCGTGTGCACGGGCGAGATCGCGCGCGCGTAACCGTCGTGCGCCATCTGTGCGATCTTCTGCGCTTCGACTTTTGTCAGGCGGGCGTTGGTGGCGACGACGCCGATGGTGGTGTTGTCGCCGACGCGCCCGGGCCGCGTGCCTCCCGCGCGCAGCAGCTTGCGCGCATCGAGCAACTTACCGTCGGCGCCGCGGACCCCGGCGATCACCTGGCCGGTCGCGGGATCGATCACGTCGCCGGCGGCGTTCACTGCGACCAGTGCCGCGACGACGAGGCCGTTGGGCAGGCGGATGGCAGCCGAGCCGATGCCGGCTTTCATCGGGCCGGCGTTCCCGGTCGGGGTGACGCCGCCCGTCTTGCCGATCGTCGCGCCCGCGCCGGCTCCGACGTTTCCCTCCAGCACGGGCGACGTCGTCGCCCCGTCCGCGGCACGATAGCCACAATCAGGTCCGGGGCGAATCCTGGGATCGCCGCCGAACCACAAGTCGAACAGAATCGCCGACGGTACGATTGGGACGACTCCCGCGGCGCCGACCGGATAGCCGATGTGGTGCTCGTCCAGCCACTTCATCGTCCCTGAGGCGGCGTCGAGGCCG
>JANPCT010000490.1:0-5045 GCA_031431095.1 Acidobacteriota bacterium
CTCCTAATGTGTCGCGACCACTTACGGGCACTTCCAGTATAGCCGCCGCCGACGCCCGGTGACTCGCAGCAGCGCCAATGCTACAGACGAAGCGCCCAACAGGGGTCTTCAAGCGCTCAGGATCGTCGGGCCCTGCAAGGAGGCAGCGCGCTGCCGCAGTTCAACGAACGTCGTTCCGATCTCGCGGCCAATCGGGTGGTCTTCGAACTCACCGCGCAACTGTAGCTGGCCGCCAGGGGCAGCGTCGGACTGGCGGACCTTTCGGCGCCCAGCGATATCCTATTCCGGCGCTTTCGACCTAATCTCAAAACAGCAACGCGGACGCTGTGCGCGCTCGCAACACTCGTGAACTGACGCCCCTACACATTCTTTGACGAGACTCTCCATGGCGCGACACACGGCGGGGTGCTTCCCGGTCAACGCCGATAACGGGCAACCCTCACCGCGGATGACATATCCACCGTTCTGCTCCACGTGAGTCACAGCGCCAAGTTGCTCGTTTAGCAGATCGCTCGCGGCCATGACTCGGGACCGCAGAGTACCGGTAGGGGGGCCGGAGGACAGTTCACCCGCGAGCTTTCTCCCCGCCTCCCGCAATAACGCATCAACCTGACGCGCCGGCAGCCCATTGGCGAACACGTCAACGAGTTGGGTGAGCAGCGGAATATACGCTCGCGACAGCAGTTGCTCGACCTCAGGTGTCAGCTCAAAGATTCGTGACGGCCTGGTTATTCCCGGCCTTCTGCCGATGCGTCGGACGACGCCGTCACGCTCCATCGCGGTGATCTGTGCTCGTACCCCGCTGGCACTGAGCTCCAGCTTGGACGCGATATCGTCGATCGTCAGGGGGCCGCGCTGGAGAAGGCTGACGATTCGCCCGCGGCCCGTATCGAGTAGCTGTTGTCTGAGCATGTGAGTCCGCGACGACGAAGATCTGGGTGCGATCGTTGAGCGCTGTCGATGTCGCCGATTGCTGCATCCCGCGCTCTGCCGACCAAAATGGAAAGCATTTACGCACACCGCCGGCCGTCGTCCACCGACCATGCAGTTTACTCGCCCACAAAACCCTGAGATTGGAAGGCCTGCGATTTGCAAGATACGCAAGATTGATATTGCTTATCTGACTCATCAGCGTCGACCCAGCTCAACTGTGAGATGCCTTGAGCCCCGTCTTCGAATCGACGGGGGTGAGCAGCATTGAACAGCTGACTACCCATCGAAGTCAGTAAAACGTTCCTTTCCCAGCGGAGGCAGGAAGACATGGCAATCGAAGGAACACACACGACGGATCCGACGCAGCGAAAGACGCCGGTCCGCGTCGCCTTGGCCTTCCATCATGTTCACCACGGGAACCGCCCTCGCATGCGGAACGACGAAGCCGGCCGCCGAGGGTACACCGCCCACAGCTACCGCGGAGCCTCAAGCCAAGCAGGAGTCGTCAGCCCAGACCTTCGGTGATGAACAACTCTGGACTGACAAGCTCCGCCTGAACGAAGTCGTCGAGAAGAACGTGGATCCGATGACTGCGCTCAATTACAACCGGGTTCGTAAACTCGATCTCACCGCCGAGCAACGGCGAGAGCTCATTGAGTATCTGAAGTTGCTCTGATCGTCGGCATCGGGGCGCGGGAGCGCGCAACCCGACGTCGAGTGATTTCGCTCCACGACCTCCAGGAGAAAAGCAGCCATGCGACTCGTCGCCATCGCGTCCATCGTATTTGTCCTCGCGCTGACGTTCGTCATGTCCGGGTTCGGTCCCGCGGCGACTGCACAACAGCTTGCCGGTCAGTCTCGGGACGACCGAGCACGAACTGGGCAAGCCATCTTCCGCTACGACACCTTCGGGGACGAGCAATTGTGGACCGATGTGTTGCGGATGCACGAAGTCATTGCGACGGTCGATCCGGCGACCGCGCTGGCCGTGGGCCTCAAGGTCGATGTCGAGGCCTTGCCGCGGACGATCATCGCCGCGCTTCGCGCCGGTGATGTGGATCTGACGAATCCCGCCGTGACGGTCGAATTGCTGCGGTTGAATGCGGTCGTGGGAGTCCAGGGCAAGGTCAACGACGCGGGTGTACTCACCAGCGTCGGCATCACGTGCGCCCTGTGCCACTCCTCCGTCGACAACTCCCTCGCGACGGGCATCGGCAGGCGGCTGGACGGATGGGCGAACACGGATCTGAACGTGGGGGCGATTGTGGCCCTGTCGCCCGCGCTCGACGCGGCCACGAAGGCTGACTTCAACACGTGGGGTCCAGGGATGTACGATCCGCGCCACCATTACTTCGATGGCAAGAATATCTTGCTGCTTCATACCAGCCCGTCGGTGCCGATCGTTATTCCGCCGATCTACGGATTGAAGGGGGTCGGCTTCGAGACGTTCACTGGCGACGGGCCCATCTCTTATTGGAACGCATACGTCGGGATTGGACAGATGGGCGGAAAGGGTACGTTCCTAGATAACCGCGTGCACATCGACATCAGGCAGGCGGAGGATCTGGTCACCCCGAAGTTGCCGGCTTTGCTGGACTATCAATTGAGTCTGCTGACGCCGGCACCTCCGAAGAACAACTTCGATCAGACGGCAGCAAAAAGAGGGCAGCAACTGTTCCGCAACGAGGCGAGATGCGCCACGTGCCACCAGTCGCCGAACTTCACGGACGTACTGAGCGGCCCCAGTCGGGAAAGACCATTCCTGCATGACCCGTCGGAGGTCGGCATGGATCCGGCGTATGCCTTGCGGACCGCCACAGGACAATACCGCACGACACCGTTACGAGGACTCTGGCAGCATGCGCCGTATTTTCACGATGGAAGTGCGGCCGATCTGCGGGCGGTGGTCAATCACTACAACCGGCAGTTCGATTTAGATCTTAGCCGGCGACAGAAAGCCGATCTGGTTGAATTCCTGAAGTCGCTCTGAGTCGCTTCCGAGTGCCTTGTTGGCCGTACTGCCCCGATGGGTACGACTCCTCCGCGCCGCGTCGTCGTATCCTCTGCGCGTTTGATCTTCGCGCGGCCGGGGTTCGGAACAGCTGGCGTTGAACACTACTCGTGAACCATGACGGTCAGCAGAGAGTGATTGACCTTGAGATCGCCGTTTTTCGGGCGCTGTGACGCAGCCCTCTAGATCGCGTCACGTTACGTGGGAGGAGGTTATCGTTTATGAAGAGCATTCGAGTAGTGTCGCTGCTTGTCGCACTTAGCGTCACCGCCCTGCCTGTAGCCTTGGCTGAAGCTCGAGCAGAGGCACAAGTGAAGTCTGACAAAGCAAGGGTGGCAGCGCAAAGCCTTTACGAACGCCTCGGTGGCGTCTTCGCCATCGCCGCGGTAGTTGACCACTTTAGCGACGCGATTGTGCAAAACCCGATCGTAGGCAAGACTTCTCAGAACCCAGCCCTCAGGGAATGGCACACGAAGAACCTGGACAGGTTGCCTGGCCTCAAGTTCATGCGAACCGCGTGGGTCTGCGAGGTCACGGGCGGACCATTCAAATTCTCGCCAACAAAGCCTGGTAAAACTCATTTGGGCCTTGAGGAGGCGCATCGTGGCCTCAAGATCTCGCCAGAAGAATTCGACGAGGTGGCGGCCGAGCTCGGGCGCAGCCTTGACTTCGCCAAAGTGCCTGCGCGTGAGAAGGGAGAAGTCCTAGCCGCCTTCGCCGCGCATAAGAATGAGGTAACGGCTGGCTACAAAGGGAAGTGATAATCCGGCAGGGCGTGTTCACGAATACCGCCTGCCGAGCGTCGAGCGGTGCGAAGAACGCCCACAACGAAGCGGCGTCGCCGTCTTATCAGGGAAGATTGTGTTTGTTCTGCGGAGCAAATCAGGCAAGGTGCTGGTGATTCTCGAGCAGCTACCGAACGCCGTTCGGAGACGCGTTGGGCCCATTCCGCCCTCGCCGGGTGGTCCTCGCTAGTCATGACCGTAGCGTTAGGCGAAGTGTCGAACCGCCCGTGCGTTCACGCGAAGAGTGGTGCCGTCGGAGATTGAGATTCGGCCGATCGCGAGCTGAATCCGAGCGCGCCGGACGGATCGACCGAGAATGTTGACACGCGCCGGCGCTGATCGGACCTGACGACGGGAGAGATAGCCATGCTCCGAGAGTACCCCTCTATGCCTACTGCCCGGCCAGGGATCTAGTTCGGGCTCGCCGCTTCTACGAGGAGAAGCTCGGCCTCGTGCCGAAGTCCGTGAACAACGGCGGCGTGACCTATGAGTTCGGGGGTGGCACGGCTGCCTTTCTGTACCTCACTGACAACGCAGGCACCTCCAAGGCAAGCCAGGCCTTCTGGTCCGTGGAGGACGTCGACCGCGAGATCGCCGAGCTGAAGAAGCGGGGTATCGTATTTGAGCGCTACAACGACATGCCGGGCGAGCGCAGCTCCGAAGGCGCCGTCATCGCGGGCGGTGCCAAGGCCGCCTGGTTCAAGGACTCCGAAGGCAACATCCTGGCGATCGTCCAGAGCCTTCGATCCGACGCGGCAACACGCGTGATCGGCGCCTCGCCCGACACGATCTATCAGGCGTTCGCAAACGCCGCATCGTTGATGCAGTGGTTTCCCCCTTCGGACATGAGCGGCCAAGCGCTCGAGTACGACTTCCGGGAAGGGGGTCGTTATCGGATCGAGTTGCGATACGACGAGATGATGTCCACCGAGTCGCCGAAAACGACGGATCGGACAGACATCACCAACGGTCGATTCCTCGAACTGCTGCCGGGCCGGCGCATCACGCAGTCGGTCCGATTCGAGTCGAGCGACCCGGCCTTCGCGGATGAGATGACGATGACGTGGTCTTTCGACACGGCACAAGGGGGCACGACTGTGACGGTCGCCGCGGACAATGTCCCGAGCGGCATCAGGAAGGCAGACCATGATGCGGGGCTGAGATCGTCGCTCGAGAATCTGGCTGCCTTTGTCGAGCGTCGTTGATCCTCGCGCGTTCAACGCGAGACGGGATGACAGCCTGCTTCGGCGCGATTCACGACCGGCGCGATGTACTCCAAGTCATCCCGAACACATCGTGCAGCACGAGCACCCGTC
>JANPCT010000491.1:0-4919 GCA_031431095.1 Acidobacteriota bacterium
CAAGCGCGCCGGTGTGCGCGAGTTCATCCTGCGCACGCAGAACCAGTGCAGCGATCCCGAGTGCAAGGGCAAGCTCATCGTCCAGTCCGAGACCTTCGTGACGAAACTCATCCTCACACCAGGTCGCCGCGGAGCAGCGAATCGTCCAGCGCGAGTCGCCGGATGACCTCCGGCGATCGCCTGGCCAGATCCAAGATCGGTCCAATGGTCAGCGCGGGGTCATCAGCCTCATTCAGTGTCTTCAGTTCTTGCTGTGCGCGCAGCAGGTTCGCGTTGGCCAGGCTCTGGACGCGCTGCACGCTGGGGATGCGTTCCAGCTCGCGGGTGACGGCGCTGAGGAATTCCAGGCGTTCGCGCGTGAACAGCCCGTCGTCCGGGGCGGCAGGCGAAGGGATGTCCGATCGCAGCGCGACGATCAGCGGCTGCGTGCCGCCGAACTCCGCGCTGAAGCGGTCGTAATCGCGATACAGCGGATCGGCGCGGGAGAACCAGGCGCTGAGGTCGTTGTCGACGGTGGTGGTGACGGCGAACGGGGCCAGCGCGATGGCGCCGAGCACGAGGCCGGCGCTCAGCCAGAGGCGGGATCGGTAGAGCAGGGCCGCGAGCGTGTTCACCGGCTGATTCTTACCGCGCGGCGCCGCAAACGCCAGCGGCCGTCAGTAAGGGGGTCTGATGTCAGTCGCGATCCGCGCGCGTCTTCTCGATCGCGATGATTCGCACTTGGTGCGTCGCTATTACTCGCCGACGCCGTAGCGGGCGACCATCTGCATCCTCTTCCCGCGATTCGGTGGCAGCCGTCGACGCGACGGCACCTCGACGCAGAGTTCCGGCGCATCGCCTGGAAGGCTGAGCAGAAAACGCGCCCGCATCATTGCCGGCGATTTCGCCGACGCGATTGAAACGAGACGCCGAGAACGAAGAGATTGCTACGGTCCCGGAGCGGCAAGAACGCATGGCGTTCACGCCTCACCTCCACCACACCCGCCCCGCATCCTCCAGCTGCAGCCGCTTCCTTGATTCGTCCATCCGGTACGAAGTCACCGCACAGTTCCGCATCGGCTCCGCGTTGAACCGCCGCGCCGCCTCCTCGTACGACCAGCCCTCCAGCACGTAGCGCAGGCACCAGATCGTCCCGCCGTGCGACACCACCAGCACGCGCCGGCCCGCCATCGTCCGCGCCATCTTCTGGAGAAAGGCATACACGCGCTCGCAGACCTGCGCCAGGCTCTCGCCGCCGGGCGGACGGGAGAAGAACGGACCGAAGGTGGTCCAGTACTCCTGTAGCCACGGAAATGCCGCCGCGGCTTCGGCGTCGGTCATGTCATACGTGTGGCCGCCGTCACGCTCGCGGATGAAGAGATGATGCCGCACGACCATGCGCGCGCGCTCGTCTTCCGGATAGGCGGCAAGCAGTTGCTCGGCCGTCTCGATCGTGCGGGTGTAACCGGAATGGAAGACGTAATCGAAAGCGTCGAACGTGTCGCGCAACGCCCGGCCGGTCTCCTCCGCCTGGCGGCGCCCCTCGTCGGTGAGCGCGATCAGGTGATCCGGCACACCCTTGACGGACCTCCTGGACTCGTCGTCGAGGTAATACCTATTCCGCTTCTTGACGACGTTGCGCTGGGATTGGCCGTGGCGGACGAGGACGAGCAGGGCGGGGCGATTCATGCCGACATTGAATCAGATCAGACGGACAGGGTTGGTCACGGGTGAAGAAACGTCACGACCCTATAAAAACGTGGACGACGTTCGCAGAGATCTCACCCTCGAAGCTCGCGCCAGGGCCGGGATCGAGTCCGTCGCGCGAGGCTGCTGATATTCGTCGCGAATGGATGACCAGCCCTGTCACTACCGGGACGTACGCTGGATCAATGACGAGGAAACACTGGTTCGGCGAAGACATCGTCACGATCGACACCACGCTCGGCAGACTGCCGAAGTGGATACCAGCCTTCGAGCGCCAGGCATTCGGACGCAACCGATTCCACGACGTCATCATCCGCCGCTCGCGCGCCGACGAGGAGTCGATTCCCGTAGGTCTGGTCTCGAAGAACTACGTCCTGGTGCAGCATGCGGAAGCAATCCAGGCGGTGACCGCCGAAATCACCAACGCCGGTATCGATCCTGCCGTCGTGCCGGCGCGCCTGCTAATCTCGGAATACGGCACTCGCATGGCCCTGCGGGCAACGCTGCCTGCCGCTCACGACTTCACGCCGGCCGACGGGCACCCGATGGCGCTGACGTTCGAATGCTTCAACTCGGTTGACGGGACGGTCCCCCTCTTCGGAGCAGTCGGCTGGTTTCGCTTCGTGTGCAGCAACGGCCTGCTGGTCGGAACCACCTCCGCGACGGTGCGCCAGAGACACTCGCCGCCGCTCCGCATCGACGAGATCACGGCCGTGCTAGCCGACGGCATGGCGTCCGCCCTGCAGGATCGAGAGTCGTTCGACGTGTGGCGGGGGACGCCGATCTCAGGAAGCCACCTCGCGGCCTGGGTCGATGGTCCGGTAGCTGAGGCGTGGGGTCCGCTCGCCGCCGCGCGGGTCCACGGAATCTCGACGACAGGGTTCGACGGCAAGCCGGCGCGTCCCGCCAAGAAGACGCCGCCTCACACGTGGCCACTGGTGCGACATCGTCCGGTGCCCGGAACGCAGGCGCCGTGTGACGACGGCTACGCCGTCGCGCAAGTGCTGGCCTGGGTCGCGGCTCAGCGCAACGACGTCGCGCAGCGGCTGAACTGGCGCGCGCAGATCAAGTCGCTGATGTCAGCCCTGATTCCTCTTCCAGCATAGGAGGCTTCCGGGCCGTCGACTACTTCCATTACCTGGTCGTCAGCGGGTCAGATGCGGCGGTGAAAGGTTGCTGAAAAAGTGGAGTCATCGGGCCCGAAGCGCTGAGCGACGTGATTGGACTCCCAAGCTCTGGGCATGCGGCACTGCGAGCCGCTGGAGCGCGAGCGTGATGAACCGAGCTGTCAGCCCTTGAATGCGGCGTCAGGCCTGAGCCGCCTGCTTACGCGAGCGCACCAACCGCGTCCATCAATGTCGATCCGACGTCCGCCTGGATCTTGAGCTCCGCCAGATCGTCGCCGCGGGTGCGGCCGCGATTGACGATGGCGATCGGCAGGCCGGCCTCGTGAGCAAGGCGGACGAAACGGAAGCCGGAGTAGACCATCAGGGACGACCCGGCGACGAGCATCGCGTCGGCCCCTGTCAGCGCCTCGCGCGCGTCCGCATAACGCGGGCCCGGGACGTTCTCGCCGAAAAAGACGACGTCCGGCTTGAGCAGCCCGCCGCAGCGCTCGCACCACGGCGCGATGAACGATTCGACGGCCGCGTCGTCGATGTCGGCATCACCGTCGGGAGCGGTCGGCGCCTCGGCGCGCCAGGACGCATTCGCGGCAGCGATGGCCGTCTGCAGAACGGCGCGGCTGGTGCGTGCGCCGCAGCCAAGACAGACGATGACGTCGAGTCGGCCGTGCAGGTCGATGACGAGGCGGCTGCCGGCGCGCTGATGCAGACGGTCCACATTCTGCGTGACGAGCTGGACGAGCGTGCCGGCGCCTTCCCAGACGGCGAACGCGCGATGTGCCTCGGCGGGCGGGGCACTCATGAAGCGCGGCCATCCGGCGTAGGCGCGTGCCCAGTAGCGGCGATAGACGGCCTCCTGCGTGCGAAACGCCTGGATCATCACCGGCGGCCGCCGCTTCCACTCGCCTTGTTCGTCGCGGTAGTCGGGGATGCCGGAGGCGGTGCTGCACCCGGCGCCGGTGAGCGCGAAGACGCGCTGATGCCGAGCAATCCAGCAGCGCAGCCGATCGTCGGACGGATCGATCGTGGCCATGGATCGATCCTATCGCAGGCGCCACCGTCAGCCCGTTGGCCCTCCGCCGAACGCATCTACGACAGCTCGAGCGGGGCCGCCTCGGCGACGCGACAAAAGTCCAGCGACCTGCACAAACCCGAACAGCAAGTCGTCTGAGTTCTGCATTGCCTCTCGCGCGGCGATCGTGCCGACGCCCTCACACCTTGAGGAAGATCCGCTTGCGGTACAGCATCCACACCGGAAGGAAGCAGACGGCGGCGAAGCTCACTGAGTAGGCGAAGGCCGCCCACCCGGAATCCGGAATGTGCGAGAAGACGCGTTCGAACGCAAAGGCGATCGCGTCTGTCCGCTTTCCTCCGGCGGTGAAGTGTATGTTGAGCAGCACGCCTGGCAGCAGTTCGCTGAACATGTAGGCCGCAATCGCATTCGAGCCGAACACCAGCCAGAGCCAGGTCCAGCCGGTCCGCCATCCTTTCTGCTCCACCGCCCAGTAGACGAGCGTCACCAGCCCCAGCGAGTAGCCGCCCGCCACGAGCACGTAGGAACTGGTCCACATGTTCTTGTTCAGCGGAAACCACAGCGCCCACAAGTAACCGAGCGCCAGGCTTCCGGCTGCCGCTGCCGCGAGTCCGCGCGTCTTCGCAGGAATCGGTTGGCGCGTCCGCAGCCAGATACCGGTCAGCATCCCCATCAGGGCGGTGCCGATAGCAGGGAGGTCGCTGAGCAGCCCCTCCGGATCGCGCAGGTTGTGATCCGGGGCGTCGCGATAGAGGTGATAGGGGAACAGCAGACGATCGATCCACGACACCAGGTTCTGGCTCACGTCGAGGAAGGGCACGTCGCGGCCCGGCACGCCCGCACCGGGGACGGGCACCCATCGCACGAGCACCCAGTAGCCCACCAGCGCGATCACCAGGGCGGCCGCGATCGGGAACGCGCGTTTGGTCCACAAGTAGAGAAGCGACACCACCAGGTAGCACACGGCTATGCGCTGCAGCACGCCGTAGAAACGCATGTGGTCCGTTGCGAAGAACGGAAAGCTGTTGACGATGATGCCGAGCACGATGAGGATGGCCGCTCGCTGCACGGTGTGC
>JANPCT010000492.1:0-6837 GCA_031431095.1 Acidobacteriota bacterium
GGTCGGATCCTGCGTCGGGTTCTTCCACAGCCGGATCGCGATCTCGTCCCCCTCGAACCGGTTCTCGGTGATCCGGTTGTCCTGCCCGTGCTCGATGGCGATCCCCTCGCCGTTGCGCGCGAAACGATTGGCCGCGATCCAGGAGTCGAAGCTGTAGCCGCCCCAGATGCCGTGCCAGTTCTCCTCGATGCGATTCCCGTAGAACACGTTCCGGCTGAACGTCGCTTCGATGCCGTTGGCCGGCGCAAAACTGAAGTCGTTGTCGTAGACGACGTTGTCGTTGGCGCCGCCGTCGCCGGTGTCCATCGTCGACTGTCCGGCCCAGAGGAACAGCCCGTCCCCGCCATGCGTGACGGAGTTGAACGCAATGATGTTGCGGTGACTCTGCTCGTAGACGAGGATGCCCGCCGAGTCCTGGCCGCGGGCGTAAAACGTGTGGCTGTAGCCGCGCACGCACCAGTCCACCTTGTTGTGCATGATGCGGTTGCCGCTCGACCGATAGAGCGCGATGCCGAGCCCCGACAGGAACGAGAAATTGTTGTTCCAGATCCGGGCGTTGCTCGAGCGGGTGAGCATCAGGCCGTTCTGTCCCTGGACGACGGTGGTGTGGTCGATCTCCGCATTGTCCGAATCGGCGAGATAGATGCCGGCGCCGCTGTCGAGCCACTCGTCCTTCTCGTTGTGGTGGTACGACATCCAGTCGATCAGGCTCTCGTGCTCGACGCCGCTGTACAGCCGGGGCTTCCAGTTGTAACTGAGATCGGCACCGGTCACGTGGACCTTCGCTGTCTTGCGCACGAGGATCCCGGTCTTGTAACCGTGCGCGCTCAGGCCCTTGATCGTGACGTTCTCGCCGCCGTCCACCAGCACCGCGAGACCGGTGAACCCATCGGGATCTGCGCCCGCCGCGGCGCCCCGCAGCGTCACGCCCGTGAAGTCTACGGTGAGGTTCGAGCCGCGGATGGTGAGCGCGGGATGGTGGATGTCGGCGGATCGGATGGCATACGTGCCGGGCGTCATCCGGGTCGTCCGGGTAATCACGGTGCCGGCCGCAGGCCGCGTCTGCGCGTCCGGCCGGGCTCCTCCGGCCACGGTGAGGAGGGCGGCGAGCAGCGTCAATGTCATGAGCCGGCGCACGCATTCAATCTTACTGCGTGACCAAGACCTTCCCCACCCCGTTGCCGGATCGAGGACGCAACCAGCCCGTTTTGCTGTATGATCCGCGGCCGCCCCTGCGGCTTGCGCCTCATCGAAAGGAATTATTCATGACCGCGACGTCCAGCTTCATTCTCTCCGATGCGCTCCTTCAGGCTTGCCGGGAGCGGGCTGCGGGCTACGATCGGGACAACAGGTTCTGCCAGGAGGATTTCGACGACCTCAAGGCCGCCGGTTACCTGAACATCACGCTGCCGAAGGACTTCGGCGGCCAGGGCTACACCCTCAATCAGTACACCCGTGAGGCGCGGCGGCTCGCCCGCTATGCACCCGCGACGGCACTGTGCATCAACATGCACCACTACTGGGTCGGCACCGCGGCCGACAGCTGGCGCATGGGCGACAAGTCGGTGGGCTTCATTCTGGAGGACGCCGCCGCCGGGGAGGTCTTTGCCGCCGGGCACGCCGAATCAGGCAACGAGACGTCGGTGACGATGTCGATTTCCAAGGCCGAGAAAGTGTCCGGCGGCTACAAGTTCACTGGTCGAAAGTCGTTCGGCAGTCTGTCGCCGGTGTGGACCCGTCTGGGACTGCACGGGATGGATACGAGCGACCCGAAGAACCCGAAGGTCGTGCACGGGTTCCTGGCGCGCAACACACCGGGGGTCACGGTCAAGGAGACCTGGGACGTCATGGGCATGCGCGCGACGCGCAGCGACGATACCGTGCTCGACGGCGCCTTCGTGCCCGACTCGCACATCGCCCGCATCGTTCCGGCGGGACTCGCCGGCGCGGACTACTTCGTGTTGTCGATCTTCGCGTGGGCGCTGGGTGGGTTCGGCAACATCTACTACGGTCTCGGGCAACGGATGCTCGAGCTCGCCGTCGAGCAGGTCAAGAGCAAGGGCTCGCTCGGGCTGACGCGGTCGATGGCGCATCACCCCGAAGTGCAGCACGGCATCGCCGAGATGGTGATGGGACTCGAGGCCATCGGCGCGCAGCTCGAATCGGTCACCCAGGACTGGTCAAACGGCGTGCAGCACGCCGACTGGCCGATCAAGATCGTGTCGGCGAAGTACAACGCGGTCGAGACCGTGTGGAAGATTGCCGATCGGGCGCTGGAGGTCTCGGGCGGGTTCGGGATGTTCAAGAAGAGCGAGATGGAGCGGCTGTTCCGCGACGCGCGGGCGGGACGTTTCCATCCAGCCAATTCGGCCCTCGCCCACGAACTGATCGCGAAGCTGACACTCGGCATCAACCCCGACGATCCGCAGCGCTGGGGCTGAGGCGCGCAATTCACGGGCGTCGTCAGACCCCGAACTTTTCCGGATCCCAGGCGAGTCCCAGCTCACTCGGCGGCGCCATGTAGCCCACCAGCGCGGAGGCAGCAACGACCGCCGGGCTGGCGAGGTAGCCTTCGCCGCCGAGTCCCATGCGGTTCTGCCAGTTGCGATTGAACGACGTGATGGCGCGCTGGCCAGCCGTCAATGAGTCGGGGCCCTGCCCGAAGCACGGCCCGCACCAGGACTGGCGGATTTCGCCGCCCACCGACCGGAACACCTGGGCAATCGACTCACCCTCCAGGCGCGCATCGCCGAGTTCGATCTGCCTGCCGACGCCTCCGGATCCAGGGAAGATGCACAACTCGCGGCCGACTTTCGTCACGCCGATGCCGCGCGCCGCGCGAAGCACCAGGGCTGCCTGCAACAGATCGTCGAGCTGCCGTTGGTGCACGACCCGATCATCGCCTTGTCGAACGTGATTCGCTCGCGTGCGACCTCCTCGGCTGGAAAGGCGTTGCCGGGGCTGAACGGTTTCGCGATCATCGGCCGTACCTCGGACAGATCGACCGTTTCGTCGATCTCATAGCGGGCGTCGGCGCCAGGCGTGAAGCGCGGGTACGGCAGCTCGCTGATGCCCTTCTGCCGGTACCATTCGTAGGTGGTTTCGTCCGGCGCGAAGATTCCATTCAGGGCCTCCGCCTCCGCCATCATGTTGGCGATGGTGTTGCGGTAGGCGATCGGCAGCTGCATGTCGCCGTCGACGAGCTCGACGGACATGCCCTGCGACTGCTTCGCACCCCAGCGCCGCAGCAGCTCGAGGACGATGTCCTTGCCGCTGACCCACGGCTGCAGGCGGCCGCCGAACGTCACGCGCCGCGCCCTGGCCAGCGTGAAATAAATGTAGCCGGTCGCCCAGCCGAAACCGAGCGTGGTCGAGCCGACGCCAATCCCGACCGCGCCGTACGCGCCGTAGGCGCGGCTGTGCGAGTCGGCGCCCGGAATGAACTGCCCTGGCATGACGAGCCCCTGCTCCGGGAAATAGAAGTGGAAGATTCCGTCACCCGGTGTGGCGTAATACGGCTTCCGCAAGTCCTGCAGCCGGGCGAACTCGCGCCCGATGCCGGTCTGCTTGTCGTCACTCGCGCTGCCGGTGAAGACGAAGTGATCGTTGGCAATCGCCGCCTGCCGCGGCGCGATCGTGGTGCCGCCGGTGATCTGATTGAAGGTGTGAATCGAGAAAGGCGCCGTCCCGTCGGACGCGGGGAGCAGGTCCGCATAGGCGCGGACCGTCGCGCCGGGACGGAAGTCGGCGGCCCGCAAGCCCTTGTCGACGCGGTGCGACCAGATGATCTGCTCGGTGGCCGTCATGCCGCGTGCGGCCTGCTCGTCGGGCCAGTCGATCACGGGAGGTGTGTCAACCGATCGGCGGAACTCGCGCCGGCCGACTTCGAAGATGCCGCCGCCGCGGCGAATCTCCTCTTCCTTGGGGGAGAGCGGAACCGGGTTGTAGGTCTTGCCCTGCGACACGTTGGCGAGCTGGCGGGTGACCGGGTCGAAGGTCAGCTCGTCGTCGTCACGCGCATCGGCCACGGCTTCGGGACTCTGCACCACGTGCAGGCCCAGATTGAAGGCGTTGCGCCGGAAGATGTCGCCCATGTTGTGGCCGCAGACCACGACCAGCTGGCGGCCGACCTCTTCAGCGACCCCTTTCAGACCGGCCGGACTCATCTCCCGCGACGATCCGATTGCGAAGCGGTCGCCGGCGATGACGAACGTCTCGCCGCGATGCACGCGCGCCCGGAAGTCCGGCAGCAAGTAGCGGAACGATCCCGCCTTCCAGCGTTCGTCGAGCGTCTCGAGACTCTCCGACACGCAGTCGGCGGCCGGCGTGATTTGATCGGTGTCGATGGCGTCGAGTTTTTTCGGGGCCGAGCTGTTCCGATCCCAGAAAATCAGCGCCGTGCCGCGGATCAGCCGGTCGTCGTTGGCGGCCGCATCATCGTGGGTCGTGTCCCTGAGGTCGTCAACCGACACGCCCGGCCTCAGCGCGGCGGGTTGGATCCTGTGCATGCGGTCTCATCATAGCCAATACACGCGCGGACTGGCAGCGCCGGATAGCGGCGGAATCGCGGATCGGCCTTCGATCGTTCGCAGAAGAGAAACCTGGAGCCACGGTCGCTGACGACCAGCCGCATGTGCTCGCAGGTGGCGCACAATCCGGCTCCGTGCCGCTCCGCATCGAGCGCATCAGGCATACGGAACGGATAGTACGTCAGCCGCGGAACCGAAGGGTTTTCGCCGCCGCGCGGGCAGCTCGGACGCAATCGAGCGCGCCACCTGGCGACCGGACCCGCGGTGGTTTCGGCAGGCGCCGTCCGTGGCTTATCATGGATGGGTATGTTCACGTCCGAGGCGGTTACGCGCGGCATCAAGGTGCGGGTCGAGTCCGAATATGCCCCCGAGCGGTCGCAGCCGTCGCAGAACCAGTGGTTCTTCCTGTATACGATCACGATCTCGAACGAGGGCCCCGAGACGGCGCAGCTGATGACGCGCCACTGGATCATTACGGACGGGACCGGACACGTCGAAGAGGTCCGCGGTCCTGGCGTTGTCGGCAAGCAGCCGGTCCTCGCTCCAGGCGAGTCCTTTACATACACCTCCGGCTGCCCCCTGAACACGCCGTTTGGCGTGATGGAAGGGACCTACCGGATGGTGGCCGGGAATGGCGAGGAGTTCGAGGCCAAGGTCGCGCCGTTCACGCTGAGCGAGCCCTACACCGTTCATTAGCGCGGCCGTCCGCTCAGGCGAAGGCGGCGTCGATCGCCAGCGCGGAGTCCAGCATCAGGAGATACCGCCGCCGCGGAATCTCCACCGCGCCGAACTGCGCCAGGTGCTCCGTCACCCACTGCGTGTCGAGGAGAGTGTAGCCGCGTCCGCGCAGCCGATCGACGAGCGCGGCCAGCGCGGCCTTCGACGCATCGGTGACGTGGTGGAACATCGACTCGCCAAAGAAGGCGCCGCGAATCGCGACACCGTAGAGCCCGCCCACCATCACGCCATCCTGCCAGGTTTCCACGGAATGAGCGAACCCCTGCGCATGCAGCGCGCAGTACGTCTCGATGATCGACTCGTCGATCCAGTCGCCGTCGGCATCCTCCCGATCGGCGCAGGACTGGATGACACCGCGGAAATTCGTATCGACGCGGATGTCGAACCGCTGCTGCCTGAGCGTACGCGCCAGCCGCCGGGGGACGTGGAAGGTATCGAGCGGAATAATCCCGCGTGGATCGGGGGAGTACCAGCGGATCTCGGCCGGCGCCACCGCCATGGGGAACCAGCCGCTGGCGTAGGCCGACAGCAGCGCGTCAGTCGCGATCATGGCCGCCGCCATTGTACGTGGGGATCGGCCGCGACTGAACAGGTGCCGGGTTCGGAGAACAAACCCCTGGAGATCCTTCGAACGCCTTCGATCCCTTCGACCCCTTCGAGTGAATCGACGCCTTCGAGTGAAAAGCATATGATCGCGGGATGCCGAAGCTGACCGTTGAAGGATATGGCCCCGTGGACGTCGAGGCTGGCAAGCGCCTGGTCCTTGCTATCGAAGAGGACGCGCATGTCGACGTCCTCCACGCGTGCGGCGGGAACGCGCGCTGTACCACGTGCCGGGTCGAGTTCATCGCCGGCGAGCCGGAGAAGATGACGGCCGCGGAGAAGCACGTCCTCAATGCGCGCAGCCTGACCGGCGTGCGGCTGTCGTGCCAGATGACCTGCGAGCACGACATGACCGTCCGCGCCATCAGCCGGCTGGAGGGCAGCGGCCGTCCTGACCCCGGTCCGACGCCGATGCCGACGATTCAGCCGCCGCCGGAGTGGATCGGGAAATAGCGGCGGGCGGTCAGCGGGCGTAGCGGCCGCGGATATTCGGCATCAGGTATTCGCTGAAGGCGCGCTCGAAATCGTAGCGCGGACTGAAACCCCAGTCCTGCCGGGCCGCCGAATCGTCGACGTCCGCAGGCCATGAGTCGACAATCGCCTGGCGCTTGGTATCGACCGTCCAGTCGATCGTCGCCGCCGGGAACGCGGCCGTCACCACATCCCGGACTTCTTCCGCCGACGGATTGAACGCACCCACGTTGTAGGACGTCCTGCGCAACCCGGTTCGGGGCGCCGACGCCAGCGTCAGCAGCGCGTCGACACCGTCCGGCATGGCCATGAAGGGGATGCGCGTATCGGGACGGACGAAGCAGCCATAGCGCTCCCCCTTCGCCGCCGCGTGGATCATCTCGGGCGCATAGTCCGAGGTTCCGCCGGACGGCACCGTCTGCGCGGAAATCAGTCCGGGGAATCGCACGCAGCGGAAGTCCACCTTGCCGCTTGCCGGCTCGGCGGCGAGCTGCTT
>JANPCT010000493.1:0-2783 GCA_031431095.1 Acidobacteriota bacterium
GCCCACAAGGGCTTGAAGCAGGCGCTCAGTACCGTGCTGAGCGGGACGACGTGGCAACGGTGCCGGGTCCACTTCATCCGCAATCTCCTCGCGACCGTCCCCCATGGGGCGCGCGAGGCGATCGCCGCAATCGTGCGGACCATCTTTGCCCAGCCGGATCACGCGTCGGCGCTGACGCAGCTGCGCAAGATTGGGGATGGGCTGCGCGCGCGATTCCCTCGGGCGGCCGAGGTCCTCGAGGACGCCGCGGAGGACATCCTCGCCTACCGCCATCTGCCGCTGGAGCATCAACGCCAATTGCACAGCACGAACCCGCTGGAACGGCTCAACAAAGAAATCAAACGGCGGTCGAACGTGGTGGGCATCTTTCCCAACGCCGCCGCCGTCATCCGACTCGTCGGGGCGATCTTGCTGGAGCAGGATGATGAATGGGCCGTCGCCGACCGGCGGTACTTCAGTGCGGAGTCGATGAAACAACTGACCACGCCGACGCTCTCGACGACGGCGCAGGAGATCTTAGCGGCGATTACATAGCGACCACCGAACTCACGAATGACGCGCGCGAATTTCCACCACTTGACGGGACACTACCCGATCGCTTACGGGCTTTTGCCAGTATAGCCGCGCGATTGCTGCACGCATGGCGGAGACGGATCAATCCTCCAGCCCTGACATCTGACGGCGAGTGGCGATCCGATTTCGGCGTCAAAGCTTCCACACCACACGAGAATCGGAAAGATACGCGCAGTAGGTACCGGTTCGAATGGTACGGTCGAGATGCTCGGCGAGTGAGGCGTTGTGCTCGCGGATTCGGGCCAGGCCCTGGCGGATAGCCCGGGTGACCGCGCTTCTGGCGCGTTCGGATGCTGACGCAGCACGTCGATCGCGCCCGCCGAATCCGACTGCACGGGCCAGCTCCCGGATCAGACATTCGCGTTCGGCATCAGCTTGCGCCGCCCTGGCAACGTCCGCCATCGCCCGCGCTTCCTCAAGGTCCTCGTCGATTTCTACGAGCCGCCGGCGATACGCCTCTTTCGCGCGCGCATCGAGCAGCTGGCCGGCATCTCCCGCGTCAGGCACCAAGCGGGATCCAGCGGGATCGCGAGACATGTCGAGCGCAGCTTTGCCGGCGGCCACGAGGTCAAGCACGTGGAACTCGCGCCCCGGATTAGCGAGGAGACGGGCCAGGTACTGCAGGCCCTTCGAATCGCGCAGGCGTGTGGTGCGCTTCTCGAACTGGATCAACCAGTAGTCACCTTCGCGATGCAAGACGGCGGCATCGCCGAGATGCGCATCAGTTGGTGGATGCGGTTGTGTCTGCCGGGCGGGCACAAGATCGCCGCAGACCTGCGCCGCTCGAGATTCGTGATAGATCGCTCCGATTCGCTCGAAGGTTGCGCGGGCGGCCCGGAACTCGAGCAAGGCGCGCTCCTCCTTGCCTTCTGCTCGGAGCGCGTTCGCCAGGCCCATCCGCGCGAGTGCCGTTTCGTACGGGGCACCAATATCGCCCCACTGCTGTGCCGCGGTCTCGAAGTCACGGCTGGCGGCAGCCGTGTCGCCCTCTGCCAAGCGTACCCGTCCGTGAGCGAGAGTCGCACTGGCCCCAAACGTCCTGCTCTGAAACAGCGCCGCCACGCGCCCGAGCTCCTCGGCCGCCGACCGGGCCTGCACAAGATGGCCGGCCGCGATCTCAATCTCGACTTGCGCCTCGAGGAGTGGGACGCGACGCAGGTCCGTGTTCGGCGGCCACTCCTTCGACGGAATAGTTGAGGGACGGTCCAAGCCTTCGTGAATGGACGCGGCGGCACGCGCGATGTCGCCGCGCGCCAGGTGCACCAACGCCAGGCCTGGCTGCGGATCCCATCCCGCCTCGTGGGCCGCCAGGAACGCATCCTCCGCGCCCCGGATGTCGCCCTTTCGGAATCGAATGCGGCCAAGCTCCGTCAACGGCCAGCCGAACTCCCGTCGTAAGTACGGACGCAGTTCCTCGCATGCCATGAGGATCTGCGTCTCTGCGTCGGCGCAGCAGCCACGGAGCCGGAGGATTTCAGCCCGGTGGACACGGCAGCGTCCGTGGAGACTCCCAACCGGCTGTCCGTGCCGCCAGCTCTCCATCGCCGTCGTCCACTCCTCTGCGAGGTCGTATTGCCCGAGGGCCTGGAGCGCACACACCACCTCGCAATACACCAGTCCGGTCCAGAGGGGATCGAGTTCGCCGGCGACCGCCGCCGCGGCCGCTTCGTTGAGCAGCGCGAGACCTCGCGTGACATCGCCTTGCAGGATGAGGCTGCGTGCCTCCGCGACCCTTCCGATGGCCGCGGCAGCCGGGTCGTGACCGCTGCCCGCCTCGATGGCTCGCCGGGCCCAGTGTCTGGCGTTCTCGAAATCGCCTGAGAGCAGTCGTTCGTAATTGCGCACGACGGCGAGCCACGCATGGACCGACGTATCCTCCTGACGACCTTCGAGAAGTCTGTCCGCCCGCGTGAGCCATGCCCGCACGGGGGCCATGAGAGCCATATCGAACAGCAGGTGCATGGCGACGCGAACTGCGGCACCAGCAGCGGCCAGGTGATCGCCAGCCTGTACGCTCGCGCTATGGATCCGCTCCCACGCCTCGATAGTCACATCGAGGTGGCCAGCCGCATACGCCGCTCCAGCCAGGAGGGCGAGGTCAGGTCCCACGAGCGGGGTCTTCGCGTCCACTTCACTGAGAAGCTCGTACGCGTCCTCCCAGGCGCCGTTTGCCGCAGCGCCCCGCGCCCGTTCGAGAGGGATCGCGTCGG
>JANPCT010000494.1:0-4913 GCA_031431095.1 Acidobacteriota bacterium
GCTCTGCCCGTTCCTCCGTCCGTTTTTTCTAGCGCCGGCCGACGAGGCACGCGTGGCGCGCGCCGCGGAGGCATTATGGCGGCTTGGCGAGCGCGTGTCGGACGCGGCCGCAGCGGACGAGGCGCTGATGCGCGCGATGGGTCTCAGCGATGCGGAAATCGCGCTCGCGCGAATCGACCCGCGATACGGCGTCGCCAGTACCGCCGGGCGTGCCGACGCGTTCCTGCTGCCTGATTCGCTGGAGTTCGCCGAATACAACGCCGAGAGCCCTGCCGGCCCCGGCTACAGCCAGCGTCTGTCGGAGCTGTTCGATCGCGAGCCGATGATGCAGCGGTTCCGCGAGCGATTCGACGTCCGGCATTACACGCCCATCCCGCGCCTGCTCGAGGCGCTCCTGACGAGCTACCGGGATTGGGGCGGCACCCGCGCCACGCCTCGCATCGCCATCGTCGACTGGCGCGAAGTGCCGACGTGGAGCGAGTTCGAGTTGCTGCGCAGCGCGTTCGGGGACGCCGGTGTCACGACCGAGATCTGCGATCCACGGGACCTGGTGTTCGACGGCCGGACGCTTTTCGCGAACGGTGTTGCGGTCGACCTCGTCTACCGGCGGGTCCTGATCAACGACATCGTGGCACGGCCCGACGAGTGCCGCGCTCTCGTCGACGCCTATCGCCAGGGCGCCATCTGCATGGCCAATACCCTGCGCTGCAAGATTGCGCACAAGAAGGCGTTCTTCGCCGTGCTCACCGATGAGCGCTACCGGCACCTGTTTCCCGCGCACGACCTGGAGGAGGTGGCCGGGCACGTCCCATGGACGCGGCTGGTGCGGGACGAGAGTACGACGCGCGACGGACACGCCGTCGATCTGCCCGAGTACTTGCGCCGGCACCGGGATCGGTTCGTCCTCAAGCCGAACGACGAATACGGCGGGACGGGCGTGACGCTCGGCTGGGAAACCGACGAGCGCGTCTGGGACGAGGCCATTACGCGGGCGCTTGCCGAGTCGGAAAGGGGCTGGGTGGCGCAGGAGCGGATCCGAATCCGCCGCGAGACATTCCCGATCTGCGAAGACGCGGGCATCGTCGAGCGTGACATGCTGGTGGATTTCGCGCCGTACCTGTTCCGCGGCCGCCTCGCCGGCTTTCTCACCCGCTTGAGCGCCACGGGCCTGGCCAATGTGACGTCCGGTGGCGGGCAGGTCCCCGCATTCATCGTCGAACCGAGGAGCCGTTGACCGTGCAGGAGACCGTGTTCGGGCCGTTCTCGCCTGAACTTTCGCCAGGGGCCCGCAATGCCGTCGAGGTGTGTCTCGCGATCCAGGCGGGAGAGCGCGTCGCCCTGATCGCCGACGAGGCCAGCCGCGAAGTGGCGGCAAGCATCGCCGCGGCGATCGCGCGTGTCGGCGCGCCCGCCGAACACATCCTGATCGAACGGGTGGCGCCTCGCCCGCTGGTGGCAGCGCCACGGCAGATTCTCGACGCGCTCGACCGTGCCGACGTCGGCATCCTCTGCGTCCACCCGCTGCAAGGTGAGCTCGCGTCACGCATGGCCATCGTCGCCACCGTCGAACGGCGGCAGATCCGCTACGCCCACATGGTCGGCGTCACCCCTGCGATCATGATGCAGGGCATGCGAGCCGACTACCGGCTCGTCGATCGACTGAGCGTGACGCTGTGCGGGCGGATGCAAACGGCGCGCGCGCTTCGCGTCGAGACCCCGTTCGGCACGTCGATTCGCGCCACGTTCGATCCCGCCCTGCACTGGGTCAAGACGAGCGGCATCATCAGCCGCCGCTACTGGTCGAATCTTCCGGCAGGAGAAGTGTTCACGACGCCGGCCTCAGTCGACGGCACGTTCGTCTGCAATGCGACCGCGGGGGACTACTTCGGTTCGAAGTACGGCGATCTGGCGCCGACGCCGCTGACGCTTGAAATCGCAGGGGGGCGGCTCGTCGGCGCCCGCTGCGCGCGCCGGGATCTCGAACGCGAGTTCTGGGCCTACTGCCACACCGACGAGCACAGCGATCGCGTCGGCGAGCTCGCCTACGGGACCAATCTCGCGCTCAGCGGCATGATCGGCATCCTGCTGCAGGACGAGAAAGTGCCCGGGGTCCACCTGGCCTTCGGCGATCCTTACGGCAGCCAGACCGGCGCCGATTGGAAATCGCAGACCCACGTCGACGTCCTGACCCGCGATTGTGATGTGTGGATCGACGACGACCAGGTGATCGAGCGCGGCAGATACCTGCTCGAAACATTGGGGCTGTGATGGACGAACAACGCGGTCCGACGATCGCGGCCGCGGCGGGTCGAACGCCGGCGCCGCTGGCCTACACGTGATTCATGTACTCCCACATCTGGTGGCGCCAGTAATGCCAGTCGTGGCCGCCGAGCGGCCCCCAGTCGTCGAGATGATGAGGGATGCCGCGGCTCGCCAGCACCTCCGAGAGCCGATACGCCTCCGCGGGATGCTCCCACGGGCCCGTGCCGGTCGCCAGGTGGATGTCGCAGCTGCGCAGATGATGGAGCGCCCAGTCGTCCGTCAGATTCGCCGCATAATCGACGGGGTTGTTGAAGTAGAAATTGTCGTCGTAGTCGCCGCCCATGAACCGCTTCATATCGTAGACGCCGGACAACGCGAAACAGCGCTTGACGATGTCAGGATGCTTCAACAGGGTGTTGGCCGCGTGATACGCGCCGAGCGATGCGCCCATCGTCCAGACGCCGGCACTGTGATCGCCGCAGTGGCTGCGCACGAACGGGACGACCTCGTCGACGATGTAGCGATCGTATTGCGCCTGCATCCAGCTGCGGTGCCGTGGATGCGCGCGCGAATTGCCGAACGAGTCGCCGTGATTGGTGTTGACGCAGAAGACCTTGACGCGGCCGGCGTCGATTGCGCCGGCCATCGCGCCAATGACCCCCTGCCGCTCGTACTCCCCCTCGTCGCCGCCAGTGGTGGGAAACGCGACCATCGGCGGTCCGTAGTGGCCGTAGACGACGACCCCCATCTCCCGGCCGACGCGGTGTGAATGCCAGTAGTGCGCTTCGCGGTGCATCCCACAGACGTTACCAGTTTCCAGTTGTCAGTTGCCAGATGGACAAGCATTCGTTCGAAGTGTGGTCTCCCCAGTTGCGCAACCGGCGCGGCGTGGATGTCTACCTGCCCGACTCTTACTCGCACGGGCGGCGGCGTTATCCCGTCGTTTACATGCAGGACGGGCAGAACCTGTCCGATCCCTCGATCGCCTTTGGCGGCAATACCTGGCAACTGCACGACGGGCTGCCCTGGCTGGCCGAGCGCGGCGTGGAACCGATCGTCGTCGGTATCCACAACACCCCGGATCGCCTGTCGGAATACAGCCCGTTCGCGGACGCGAGGCACGGCGGAGGACACGGCGAGCGCTACGCCACCTTCATGATCGACACGCTCAAGCCGCGGATTGACAGCACCTACCGCACCCGCAAGGAGCGCGCGGCGGCGGTCGTCGCCGGTTCCTCGATGGGTGGCTTGATCAGCCTGTTCGCTTTTTTCCGGCGTCCGTCGCCCTTTGGCGGCGCCGCGGTGCTGAGCCCCTCCGTCTGGTTTGGCGATCGCGAAGTGCTCTCATTCGTTCAGCGCTCGCGATTGACCGCCGGCCGGCTCTACCTCGACGTCGGCACGAATGAAGGGGCGGCGACGTTGCGCGATGCGCGCACGCTGCATCGGCTGCTGCGACGCAAAGGCTACAAGGGGGACTCACTGTGGTACCGCGAAGTGCACGGCGCTCAGCACCGTGAAGCGGACTGGGCGTGGCGCCTGCCGCAGGCGCTGGAGTTTCTGCTGCAGTAGGAGTACCCTGCAGCCATGAAGCTTGACCGCCGTCATTTCATCGTCACCTCGTCGGGCGTGCTCGCGCTCGGCCCGCTGGCTCGCGCGGTCGCGCAGCAGGCGCCGGCGTCTCCCCCGCCGCAGGCCGCGCCGCCGCCAGCCGTGCCGAAATTCGAGGCGGTGCGCAGGAACGTGGGCATTTTCACGATGCGCGGAGGCACCATCGGATATCTCGCGAACAGCGACGCCCTGGTCGTCGTCGACACGCAATTTCCCGACACCGCCAAGGTCTGCATCGACGGGCTGAAAGAGAGGGCGCCGGGACGCGCCATCGATCTCGTCATCAACACCCATCACCACGGCGATCACACCGGCGGCAACGCGGTGTTCCGTGCCGCCGCGAAGAAGCTCGTCGCTCAGACGCGAGTACCGGAGTTGCAGCGCACCGTTGCCGCGGCTACGCCTGACGCACCGGCGCCTGTCGTCGCCGACGAGACATTCGACAGGACCTGGTCGGAAAAAGTGGGAAACGAGACCGTCAGTGCGCGTTTCGACGGCCCCGGCCACACCGGCGCCGATGCGCTGGTTCACTTCGAACAGGCACACGTCGTCCACATGGGCGACCTGTTGTTCAACCAGCGCCACCCGCGAGTCGACCGGGCTGCCGGCGCGTCGATTCAGAACTGGATGCAGGTGCTCGAGAAGGCGGCGAAAGACTTCCCCGCCGACACCATCTTCATCGCCGGACACGCCAGGGAAGGACTGCCGGTGACGGTCGATCGCGCGGCCGTACTGCGCTTCCGCGATTACTTCGACGCGGTGCTCGCCCTGACGCGTAAGGGCATCGCCCAGGGGCAGACGAAAGAGGCCCTCGCCGCCACCGCCGCACTGGCGGGTTTCGAGGGCTACCAGGGCGGCGGCGCATTGAGCCTCGCCGGCGTCCTCGGCGTCGCTTACGACGAACTCACCGCTAAGTAGCACCGTACCCACTTAGGGTGCGGCAGCGGACCCGAACGGTAATCACTCCGCCCGCCTGGCGGTGAAAACGTCCCCTTTCTGCGGCCGGCCACTGGCACGCTTGTGGCAAGCGCGTTGTCACCTTC
>JANPCT010000495.1:0-4806 GCA_031431095.1 Acidobacteriota bacterium
GGGACCTCGACGTGCTGTCCGCGGCCATCCGCGATCGGGCTGAGGAGCACCGACGCACGCCGATGATTGGCCGCACGCATGGTGTGCACGCGGAGCCGATGACGTTCGGCCTCAAGCTCGCGCTGTGGTTCACGGAAACGGGCCGCAACATCGAACGCGTCCGCCGCGCGAAAACCGTGACGAGCGTCGGCAAGCTGTCGGGCGCCGTCGGCACGTTTGCGCACCTGCCGCCCGCGATCGAAGCCGAGGTCTGTCGCCGGCTGGGGCTCGAGCCGGCGCTCGTGGCCTCACAGGTCATCCAGCGGGATCGGCACGCGGAGCTGCTCTCGGCGCTGGCGATCACGGCCGCCTCGCTCGAGAAGTTCGCGCTGGAGGTCCGGGGGCTGCAGAAGACCGAGATCGGCGAGCTCGAAGAGCCGTTCGCCAAGGGGCAGAAGGGCTCGTCGGCGATGCCCCACAAGCGCAACCCGATCGGCTGCGAGCAGATCGTGGGCCTGGCGCGGCTGGTCCGCGCCAACAGCCACGCGGCCGTCGAGAACATCGCCCTCTGGCACGAGCGCGACATCTCGCATTCGTCGGTCGAGCGGGTCATCCTGCCCGACAGCTTCATCGCGCTCGACCACATGCTGCGCCGCTTCACGCGCATCGTCGCTGGCATGGTCGTCTACTCGGAGCGAATGCTCGAGAACCTGGGGCGGTCCCGCGGGGTGGTGTTTTCGGGCACCCTCCTGCTCGAATTGGCCAAACGCGGCGTTGCCCGTGAGCAGGGCTATGAGTGGGTGCAACGGAATGCCATGCGCGCGTTCCACGAGCAGCGCGATTTCAAGACGCTGTTCCTGGCCGACGCCGACGCGATGGCGGTCCTGACGCCCGCGGATGTGGAGAAGGCCTTCTCGCTCGAGGAACAGTTGCGCAACGTCGATGCCGTGATCGGCCGGGTGTTCAGCGGCTCCGCGGCCGCCTTGACCACCGCGTGACGCCCGCAACCGCCGCCGGCGAGGCCAACGGCCGCAGGAGAAGAATGAAAGCACGAGTGTTCGTCACGTTGAAGCCGTCGGTGTTCGATCCGCAGGGCAAGACCATTTCCGACGCGTTGCATTCGCTTGGCTACGGCGGCATCGGCGACGTCCGCCAGGGAAAATATTTCGAGCTCGAGCTCACTGCGGCGTCGAGTGACGAGGCGCGCAAGCTTGCGGCGGACGTCGCCGACAAGGTCCTCGCCAACCCCGTCATCGAAAGCTATCGCATCGAAATCGACTGATCGGCCAGCGGGTGCTGGCCACTGGTAACTGACATGAAATTCGGCGTCGTTGTTTTTCCCGGTTCCAACTGCGACCACGACGCGTATCACGCCGCCAAGGACGTGCTGCATCAGGATGCCGAGTTCATCTGGCACAAGGACACCAGCCTCAAAGGGGCCGATGTCGTGATCCTGCCGGGCGGCTTCGCTCACGGTGACTACCTGCGCACTGGCGCGATCGCGCGCTTCTCCCCGATCATGGCGCCGATTCTCGACTTTGCGCGCGGCGGCGGGCCGGTCCTCGGCATCTGCAACGGGTTCCAGGTGTTGCTGGAGGCCGGGCTGCTGCCCGGCGCGATGCTGCGCAACCGCGAGCTTGCCTATCGTTGCGAGCAGGTCGCCGTGCGGGTCGAGCAGACCGACACGCCGTTCACGCTGTGCGCCACCAGAGGACAGGTGCTGCGGCTGCCCATCGCGCACGGCGAAGGCAACTATTACGCTCCCCCCGAGGTCGTCCGGGAGCTGGAAGCCGCCAATCGCGTCGTGTTCCGCTACTGCGATGCGCGCGGGGAGGTCCTCGATGCGGCGAACCCGAACGGCTCGGTCAACGGGATCGCCGGAATCTGCAACGAGGCGCGCAACGTGGTCGGCCTGATGCCTCATCCCGAGCGCGCGTGCGAGGCGCCGCTCGGCAGCGCGGACGGACGGGTGATGTTCGAGTCGGTATTGACGGCGCTGGCGCAGGACGGCGCCCTTCGCCGGGCATGACCGGCGCGCCCGGCGCCAACGGCCGCCTGGTCGGGCAACTGCTCGCGCTGAGCGGCCTGTTCATGCTCGCGGCGTCGCTCGCCGCCTGGATGCGCTGGCTGCCCTATGCCGAAGGAACGGTGCGCGCGCTCGCGAAGGTTTTTCTCGTGACGGGCGGCGCCGACCTCATAATCGCTTTCGTGTTGATGGCCAGATATCGCCGATGACAGTAACCACCGAGGAGTACGCCCGCATCGTGGCGCTGCTGAAGCGCGAGCCCACCGAGACCGAGCTCGGGATCTTCTCGGTGATGTGGTCCGAGCACTGCAGCTACAAGAGCTCGCGCATTCACCTGAAGAAGCTGCCGACGACCGGCCGTCGCGTGCTGCAGGGGCCCGGCGAGAACGCCGGCGCGGTGGACATCGGCGACGGACTCGCGGCGGTGTTCAAGATCGAGTCGCACAACCACCCCTCCTTCATCGAGCCCTACCAGGGTGCGGCGACCGGCGTCGGCGGCATCATCCGCGACATCTTCACGATGGGGGCGCGGCCGATCGCGCTGCTCAACGCGCTGCGCTTCGGCACGCTTGACGGGCCCGACGGCGCGCGCACCCGGCGCATCGTCGCCGGCGTCGTCCGCGGCATCGGCGGCTACGGCAACAGCATCGGCATCGCGACCATCGGCGGGGAAATCGCCTTCGACGAAGCCTATGCGAGCAATCCGCTCGTGAACGTCCTCTGTCTCGGGATCGTCGACGCAGACGCGCTGGTCAAGGGTCATGCCTCCGGCGCCGGCAACCCGGTGTATTACGTCGGCGCCAAGACCGGCCGCGACGGCATCCATGGCGCGACGATGGCGTCGGCGGAGTTTGATGAGAAAGCGCTCGAGCAACGGCCCGCGGTGCAGGTCGGCGACCCCTTCATGGAGAAGCTCCTGCTCGAGGCGTGTCTGGAGTTGATGGCGACCGACGCCTTGATCGGCGTTCAGGACATGGGCGCGGCCGGGCTCACCTGTTCCACCTGCGAAATGGGATCGCGCGGCGGCGCCGGGGTCGAGATCGACGTCATGCACGTGCCGCAGCGCGAAACCGGCATGACGCCGTACGAAATCATGCTCTCGGAGTCCCAGGAGCGGATGCTGCTCGTCGTCAAGAAAGGGCGAGAGGCGGAAGTCGAAGCCATTTTCGACAAGTGGGATCTGCACGCCGCGCACATCGGCGAGGTCACGACCGACGGCCTGATGCGCGTGAAGGATCACGGGAAGGTCGTCGCCGAGATCGCCAACACGTTCCTCGTCGACGAGGCGCCCGTGTACGACCGTCCCACGGCGCGCCCGGACTACATCGACGCGGCGCGTGCCTTCGACCTCGCGTCACTGCCTGACGTCGTGCCGCAGGACGCCCTGCTGCGCCTCCTCGCGTCGCCGAGCATTGCCAGCAAGCGCTGGGCCTACCGCCAATACGACACGATGGTCCGCACCAACACGATCGCCGAAGCCGGCCACACCGCCGGCGTCGTTCGCGTCAAGGGCACCAACCGGGCGCTCGCCATCTCCACCGACGGCAACGGGCGTTACAGCTACCTGAACCCGCGGCGCGGCGCGATGCTGGCGCTGGCCGAGGCCGCCCGCAACGTCGCGTGCGCCGGCGGCGTGCCGATCGGCGCGACCAACTGCCTCAACTTCGGCAATCCCGAGCGTCCGGAGATCATGTGGCAGCTGGTGGAAGCCGTGGAGGGCCTGGCGGAGGCGTGCCGCGCGCTCGACATCCCGATCACCGGCGGCAACGTCAGTCTCTACAACGAAACCGACGGCCGCGCGATCTATCCGACGCCCATCATCGGGGTCGTCGGGCTTCTCGAAGATGCGTCTCGCGTTGTGACGCGCACCTTCAAGGGTGCGGGCGACAGCGTCATCCTGCTCGGCGACGATCGAGGTGAGCTCGGCGGCAGCGAGTTTCTCCAGGTCATCCACGGTCTGGTGCAGGGCGATGCTCCCGCGCTCGACCTGGCCCGCGAGGCCGCGCTGCTGAAGCTGGTGACGGATGCCGTGGCGGCCGGCCTGCTGCGCTCGGCGCACGATTGCTCGGACGGCGGTATCGCCATCACGCTCGCCGAGTCCTGCTTCGACACCGGCGGCCTCGGCGCCACCGTCGACCTCGCGGCGTCCGCCCCTTCAACGACCTTGTCGTCTTCGGTATTTTCCCTCTTCGGGGAGAGCGCGTCGCGAATCGTCGTCTCGGTCGCGGCGTCTGAAGAGCCGGACCTGCTGGCCCGCGCGCAGGCCGGAGGTGTGCCGGCGCGGCGTATCGGGACAACCGGCGGAACCCGGCTCGAGATTTCGGTTGAAGGACGGAAGGCCGTCGATGTCGCAGTGGCGGACGCCGAGCACATCTGGGCGACCGCGCTGGAGAAGTTCTTCAAACGCGCGGCGGCGTAAGGGACCCCATGCTTGACAAATTCAAGGACGAGTGCGGCGTCTTCGGTATCTTCGGGCACCCCGAAGCGGCCAACCTGACGTATCTCGGCCTGTATGCGCTGCAGCATCGCGGGCAGGAAAGCGCCGGCATCTGCACCGCCGACGGCACCCGTATGCGCATTTCGCGCGCCATGGGCCACGTCGCCGAGGCCTTCGATGAGGATGCCCTGCTGTCGCTGCCAGGGCACCTCGCGATTGGCCACACGCGATACTCGACCGCCGGTGAGAGCCGGCTGCTCAACGCGCAGCCGATCCTGATCGATTGCGCGCACGGCCAGATCGCCATCGCGCACAACGGCAATCTCGTGAACGCGAGCGAGCTGCGCCAGCGGCTGGTCCGCGA
>JANPCT010000496.1:0-4732 GCA_031431095.1 Acidobacteriota bacterium
GAATCGCCGCACCAGCACCTGATCCGAGGCGTCCAGGAAAATCAGCACCGGATGAAGATTCCGCATCGCCTTCAGGCGCTTGAAGGTCTTCGGCACTTCCTCGAGCATCTTTCCTTCGCGCACGTCCACGACCACCGCCGCGCGCGCGATTTCGTTGCCCGCCCGCAGCGTCAGCTCCGCGAGCATCGGCAGCAGCGCGACCGGGAGGTTGTCGACGCAGAAGTAGCCGAGATCCTCGAGGGCTCGTATCGCCTGCGATTTGCCGGCGCCCGACAGCCCCGTGAGCACGACGAATCGCGACGCCACCGCCGTGCGCGCCGCCCGCCGCGCGGCATGCCGCTTCTCCGTGAATTTACTGCTCGTCCGCGCCTTGGCCATCGGAGTCAACTTTCGTCCCCGTCCTCGATTTCCGCTGAATCGCGCGCCGCCGCCAACTGCGCGTCGAGCCGGTCCACCAGCCGCCGGGCGGCGTTCAAACCGCCGTTGCGCAGCAGCTGATTGCGCGCCGCGACTTCGACGAGAATGGCGAGATTCCGCCCGGGCGCGACCGGCATCCGCAGCATCGGCACCCTGATGCCCAGCGTCTCATGGTGCGCTTCGTCGAGGCCCAACCGATCGTATTCCCGACTCGGGTCCCAGCGCTCCATCTGTATCACCAGCTCGACACGTTTCGATCGACGGGTCGAGGCGACGCCAAACAGGTCCTGCACGTTGATCAGGCCCAGCCCGCGAATCTCCATGTGGTGCCGCGTCAGCTCGGGACAAGTACCGATCAGATACGAGTCCGACCTGGCGCGCAACTCGACCGTGTCGTCGGCGACGAGCCGGTGGCCGCGGACCACGAGGTCGAGCGCACACTCGCTCTTGCCGATGCCGCTCTCGCCGACAATCAGCACGCCGAGCCCCAGGATATCCATCAGCACCCCGTGCACGACGGCGCGCGCGGCGAGATAGATGTCGAGCGCGTCGGCGAGCCTGGCCATCACCAGCGGCGTCGCCGCCCGGGTGCGCAGCACCGGCAGCCTGGCGATGTCGGCTTCTGCCAGGACTTCCGCCGGCGGTTCGAACCCGGCGGTGACGACGAGGCAGGGGATGGCGTGGGAGAACACGCGCCGCACGACGGCACTGCGGTCGTCGGAGCTGAGGGACTCGAGGAACCTCACCTCACTCTGGCCCAGCACGAGGATGCGTCCTTCGCGGAGGTACTCATCGAAGCCCGTCAGCGCGAGCCCGGTCTTCTGCGGATGTGGATTGGTGATGCGCCGATCGACGCCGCCGGCGCCGGCCAGCAGGTCGAGCTCCATCCCGCGCGACTCGGCGAGATCACGCAGAAGAGCGCTGACGGGCACGCCCTGACTCATTTACGTGTCAGTCAGCTTCGATCAACCCGAGTTTTCCGTCCTTGCGGCGGAAGAGGATCTGGACCACACCGCTATCGGTATGGCGGAAGACCACGAACGCCTCAGCGATCGCATCGAGTCGCAGCGCGGCGTCGTCCAACGACATGGGCTTGACCGCGTAACGCGTGCGGCGGATCTTGCGGGGTGCGGCTGCCTGGGGCGGCGGGGCGGCGGCGTGGCTCACCGGCACTTCGCCGGCCTCGCGGTTGTTCTTCCGCTGTCGCTTCCCCTCCGTCCAGCGGGACTTCAACGTCTGCGCCTGGTGCTCGATCTTCGCGGCGGCCTTGTGCACCGACAGCGGCCAGGTGTTGCCTTCACCAATCCCGGTCAGGATGTGATCGCCTTTCGCATGGATCACCAGCTCCGTCTTGTGACGGTACTTTTCTTTGGTCAGGACCACCGTTGCCGAGATCGCGCGATCGTTGAGCACGCGTTCGACCTTGGCGAGGGATTTGGCAATGAGCTGGCGGAGCCCGGGGGTAATGTCGACGTGACGGCCGGTGATATCAACTCTCATGCAGATGGCAGTGACCAGTGTTCCGCCGCCCGGCGGAAACTCAGTACAACACTTTGCGTTGATTGGACGTGGGGATCTTCAGCTCCTCGCGATACTTCGCGATGGTCCGGCGCGCCAGCATCAACCCTTCCTTCTGAAGGATGCTGACGATCTTCGAGTCGCTGAGCGGCTTGCGGGGATCCTCGTTCTCGATGATCTTGCGGATGCGCTGCTTGATCGTGACCGACGAGACGCTGTCGCCGTAGGAGCTGCTGATGCCGCTGTGGAAGAAGTATTTGAGCTCGAACACGCCCTGCGGCGTGTGCATGTACTTGTTGTTGACGACGCGGCTGACGGTCGACTCGTGCATGCCGATGTCGGTGGCGACGTCGCGCAGCACCAGAGGGCGCAGGTACTCGATCCCGTGATCGAGGAACTCGCGCTGGAAGTTGATGATGCTGTTGGCGACCTTCTGGATGGTCTTCTGCCGCTGATCCACGGACTTGATCAGCCACAGCGCCGACCGGAACTTGTCTTTGACGTAGGCGCGGGTCTCGTTGTTCTCGACCGTGCCCGCGACGTTCTTGTCGAGCAGGCGCCGGTACGTCGGGCTGATGCGGAGCTGCGGCAGCCCCTCCTCGTTCAGCATCGCCACGTACTGGTCCTCGACCTTGACGACGTAGACGTCGGGGATGACGTACTGCGACTGCTGCGGGTTATAGCGGCTGCCTGGCTTTGGATCGAGGTTGCGGATGATCTCGATGTGCTCTTTCAGATCCTCGATCGGCATGCCCAGCCGGCGCGCGATCTCGGGGACCTGGTGGTTCTGGAGGAGGCGGAGGTGCTCGGTGACGATCTTCTCGGTCGGCGTGCCTTCGAGGCCGAGGTGGCGGATCTGGAGCCACAGGCATTCCTGGAGGTCGCGCGCCGCCACGCCAATCGGGTCGAAGGTCTGCAGGTGCTGGAGCGCCTTCTCGACGTCCGTAACGGGCCACTCACCCATTGCCGCAATCTCCTCGACCGACGCCACCAGATAGCCGTCGTCGTCCAGGTTGCCGATGATCGCGCCGCCGATTTCACGAAGGCTCTCGTGCTCACCGCCCTGCATCTGCAGGTTGAGTTGCCACAGCAAGTGGTCCGACAGCGAAGCCGCGGACGACAGCGTGTTCTCGATCGGCGGCAGTTCCTTGACTTCCGTCGGCGTGCGCGAGCGATAGCCGTCGTCGAGGTAGTCGCCGAAGAAGTACTCGTAATCGGCGTCGTCCCACTGGTCGGATTTTTCGGCGTTCGGCTTGTCGGCCTCTGTCTTGTCCTGCTGCGCCTGTTCCGCGGGCTGCAGGTCCTCGGTCGGGACCTCTTCGAGCAGCGGGTTCTCCACCATCTCCTGGTTCAGCAGGTCCGCGAGTTCCAGCGTCGACATCGGCAGCAGCTTGATGGCCTGCTGGAGCGATGGCGTAAGGATGAGCTTCTGAACGAGCTTGGTATGGAGCTTCTGCGAAATTCCCATTTGATCAGGTGCCGGTCCTCTGGGCCAGCCTACCCATCGATTCTAGTCCAACCGGAAGTCGGCACCGAGGTAAATGCGCTTCACTTCCTCATCGTCCGCAAGGCTTTGCGGGGTGCCGCTCTTGAATATGACCCCGTCGTGGACGATATAAGCCCGGTCGGTGATGCGGAGCGTCTCGCGGACGTTGTGATCGGTGATGAGCACGCCGATGCCCTGCGACTTGAGGTGGAAGATGATCTTCTGGATATCGGTGATCGCGATCGGGTCGATCCCCGCGAACGGCTCGTCGAGCAGCATGAACTTGGGGGAGATGACGAGGGCGCGGGTGATCTCGACGCGGCGACGCTCCCCGCCCGACAGCGTGTACGCAGGAGACTTCGCGAGCGGCGTCAGCCCGAGCTCTGCCAGCAGCTCACGCAGACGGGCTCGTCTGCCGGGGCCGTCCAGGTTCAGCGTCTCGAGAATCGCCATGATGTTCTGCTCGACCGACAGGCCGCGAAAAATCGAGGCCTCCTGGGGCAGGTAGCCGATTCCTTTCCGCGCGCGGATGTACATCGGGTCGTCGGTGACGTCGACGCTGTCGAGCAGCACGCGGCCCGAGTCCGGCGCGGTCAGACCCACCACCATGGAGAACGTCGTGGTCTTGCCCGCGCCATTCGCGCCCAGGAGCCCGACGACTTCGCCCGACGCGATCTCGACGTTCACCCCCTTGACTACCGTGCGCCCGCTGTAGGACTTGGTCAGGTCCCTCGTCTGCAGCGTGGCCATTCAGTTCGACCCCTCGGGGGGGCACGCGGGCTCGGTCCTCGTGCGCTGGCCGGCGGTGTTGTTGCCCGTTGCCGTCGAGGTGTTCAGGCTGCGGTCGAACATCACCGTGGTGCCTTCGGTGATGCGGCAGTTGGCCGGCGTCTGATCGTACAGCCGCACCGGACTCCCGGTCATGGTGTAGATGCCGTCCTTGGCGATGTAGGTCAGGTGCTTGCCGTAGGCGCGGCGATTGGGCTGCCTCGACACGACGTTGCCGTCGGCTTCGGCGCGCTCCAGCGCCCCCCCCTCCTCAGCCATGAACAGCTCGATCCGATCGCCGGTGACGTCCCCATTCGGGCCGCTCATGTGCGCATGGCCGCTATAGATGGCGCGGTGCCTGGCGTCCTCGTAGAGCAGTTCGTCGGCGACGGTCGTGGTTGGCGGCGGCGCATCCTTCGCGGCGCCGCTCTTGCCCGACGGCCTGGCCGGCGCGGGCTTCCCGGCCGCCGCGGTGTCGTCCGGTTCCCTCAGCGTCATCGTCGTGACGACGTTGGTGGTGTAGGTGATCCGGCCGCGTTGTCC
>JANPCT010000497.1:0-2856 GCA_031431095.1 Acidobacteriota bacterium
TCCATGTCACAACCGCAGAAACCCACGCCGCCCGGGTGATCGAGGCTTGCCGGGCGTTCGAGACACGGTACGGAGTGTTGCCGGCGCGTCTCGACGCGCTCGTCCCGGAGTTTCTCCCGGCGGTGCCTCGGGCGAAGTACACGATCGCGTTCGGAGAGTTTACGTACGCGGCGTCCGACGAGAAACGGCACACGTTGATGTACGTGTCACTGCCTCCATTTGGACGACGGATCTACAACTTCGAGGACGGGCAGTGGCACCAACTCGACTAGAGTGGAGCTTTCTGACGAATACCATCACGGAAAGCGCCTGATTGATATAGAATCCCGCAAAACGATCATCCGGCTCTTCTGAGTCTCGTCTCTCCACGCTCTCTCTTTTCTCACATTCTCTTCATCTCCGCTAGCTGTCGGAAGCGCTTTTGTTCGCAGGAGTGTTATGACGAAATGCCTGCCCGCGGTGTCGGTCGGCCGTGTGTCGCGCACGGCTGCCGTCGCGATCGGTTGCCTGCTATCGGTTCCCGTCCCGGCCCGCGCGGGTCAGACCGCGAAGTGCGTATCGGTCCAGACCAAGTGTGGGGGAGTCTGGGTGACGACGAGCTGCGACAGCACCGCAAACCCCGGCGCCGTCGCCGGCGACGGCGGAGCCGCGGCGCGCGCGGCCGCCGCGGCCGCTGAACAGGCGCGGCTCGAACGAGTGCGATTAGCCACGACTGCCGCCGCCAAGGGCGACACGGCATTGGCGCAGGGCAATTTCAAAAGCGCCGCCAACCTCTATGCGTCCGCCATAACGCAGGCGCCCGACAACCCCACCTATCGAACGAAGCGGGCGCGCGCGCTGCGTGCCCTCGCAGCCCAGGGCGGGTCGGCCATGGACGATCTCCGAGGTGCGGCGATCGACGCCGCGAAGATTGGCTCGGGCGACGACTCGAGCCTGCGCGCGCGAAACAAGTTCGATACCACCGGCAGCAAACCTCCGGCGCAGGCACCTGCCGGGATCGAAGCGCAGTCGGAACTTTCCGCTCTGGCAGAGCGGATGCACCTCGGCTTGAACCTGAACGACCCGGCTAACGCCGCCGCGAAAAACGCGCTCATCAAGGTCGATTATCAGCTCAAGTACAACCGCGAGGCCCGCATCAAGGAGCAGTGGGCTCCGGACCCCGTGGCGCTCGAGCAGCGGATTACGGAGCTGAACGCGACGCTTCCCAAGGACGCGCCGCCCGTGACAGTCGAAAAGGCGGAGATCGCGTTCAACCGCTACCAGCTCGATCTCAAGGTCAAGAAGTGAGGCGGCGCATCGCCGCCCTCAGCCTGGTGCTCGTCCTGGTTGCGTCCATCGCCGGCGCACTCGATCTTCCGCCGCTTCCCGATGGCATTCCGCCCGCGGTTGCCAAGATGAACTCGGCTCTCGCGGGGCTGCTCGCGCCGCTGCAAGAGAACCGGACAGCACTGCTGAAGCAGGCTGAGAGCTTCGACCGGACGTGTGGCCACGTGGCGGCCGGCTCTGCTCTGGATGTCCAGTGCGGAAAAGACTTCGGCCTGCTGTCCGCCATCGCGCGGCTGCACAAGGAGGGAAGCGAGGCGTTTCTCAAGCTCTACGCGAAAGCGGTCCAGGACGCCGTCGATGAGGCTCGTCTGATCAAGAGCATGAATACACTGGCCCAGCGCCTCGGCTGGAGCGACGCCGAGCGCAAGACCCTCGACCTCGCCCTGAACAGTCTCTCCTCGGATGGCAGCGGCACCAGCCCTGACGCCGTCAAGGCGTGGAGCGCCGTGCTCGCTCGTGGCCAGAACGCGGCCTTCAAGGCGGCAGCCGCCAAGGGAGACGGCCCTGGGCTCTACGACTCCGGCGGCCAGGGCCGGCTTGAGGACTGCGCCGTCTTTGCACTGGCCACGGCGGCCGGCGTGCCGTACGGCGTTGCCGCGGCGCGCGCGACCAAGCTCATTGCCGAGGGCGACTGGCGGACTGCGGCCGAACGCGCGGACCCGCAGAAAACGATCGAGCGCGGCGGCCTCACAGGTGGAGAGGTCATCATGCTGGCGACAGCCTTCGGCGAGGCCCGCGTCGTGAAGAGCGAGACGTTCGCAGCGACGCTGAAGGCAGGCCGGCCGATCATGGTCGGCCTGGTGCCGCCGAACGGCGACTTCAGCAAAGGACACGAGACCGTGCTCAGCAAGACGTTTCAACACGGCGGCGACACCTGGTTCGAGATGATCGATTCCAACCAGGGAACGCAGCGGCGGTTGTACGTGAGCGAAAAAGAGCTGGGGGCGATGCTGAAGGAAAACGGCGTCACCTACCAGCCGCAACCCCACAAACTCTTCCCGTAGTCGCGACATTCATTCTGGGAGAACATATGAACCATTGGACGTCACGACACCTCTGCACGCTACTGGTCGTCGCGCTCGTCTTCGGCGGCGTCACGGTCAGCCACGCGCAGACCACCGCGCCCTGCTATTCCTACGATGAGCGGTGCAAGTCGATCATCACCAAGGTGGCGATCGTCGGCGGCATCGCCGTCGCCGCCTTGATCACTTGGAAGGTGATCAGCGGCAGCCGGGCCAGATCCCGGGCCGATGCAGCGCCCGGTCGCCTCAACCTGGCCTATGACCCCACGGTCGCCACGGCGTTGGAACACGTGGTGATGTCGCCCGTCTCCAGCAACTGCCCGGGACACTGGACCGCCGGCGACGTGCGCGTCGTCTCGGGCAAGCTGCCGGCCGGATTGACACTGCAGCCGGATCACACCATCGCGGGTTTTCCGGATGTCTCAGGGACATGGAAGGCCGGTATGGGGTTTTCGGGATTGGCCTGCACGGGACGCGACGGCAAGCGTCGGGCCTACGCGGACCAGAC
>JANPCT010000498.1:0-1775 GCA_031431095.1 Acidobacteriota bacterium
GCTCCGCCACCAGCGCCGCGGCCGACACCTGCGCCATCATGAAGCCCGAGTTCAGTCCGCTGTCGCGGGTGAGGAAGGGCGCGAGCCCGCTCAGCGCCGGATTGACGAGGCGGTCGGCGCGGCGTTCCGAGATCGTCACGAGCTGCAGGAGTCCGAGGACGATGAGGTCGGCCGCAATCGCGACCGGCGCGCCATGGAAATTGCCGCCCGAGACGATCTCGCCGCTGGCGGCGAAGACCATCGGGTTGTCGGTGGCGGCGTTCGCCTCGATCTCGAGCGAGGCGCGCGCATGCGCGAACGCGTCGCGCGCCGCCCCGTGCACCTGCGGGGCGCAACGCATGGAGTAGGCGTCCTGGACGCGGCCGCAATTCTCGTGCGCGGCATTGATCGCGCTGCCCTGCAGCAGGCGATACAGGTTGCTCGCCGAGGTCAGCTGTCCGGGATGCGGCCGCGCCTCGTGCAGGCGCGCTTCGAACGGATGATACGACCCGCGCAACCCGTCAATCGACAGCGCCGCCGCCAGGTCGGTCGCGCGCGCCAGCCGCTCGGCGCCCAGCACCGCCAGCGCCGCAACCGCCGTCGAGGCCTGCGTGCCGTTGATCAACGCGAGCCCTTCCTTCGACTCGAGCGTGATCGGCGCGATGCGCGCGCGCGCCAGCGCGGCGGCGCCGTCGAGGACCGCGGGATCGTCGCCAAGCGTGGCGTGTCCTTCGCCGATGAGGACCAGCGAGAGGTGCGCCAGCGGCGCCAGATCGCCGCTCGCCCCAACGGAGCCGCGGCTCGGCACGACCGGATGGACGCGCGCGTTGAGGGCGTCGATCAGTCGATCGAGGGTCGCGCGGCGGATGCCGGAGCAGCCCTTCGCGAGCACGTTCGCGCGCAGCGCCATCATCGCGCGCACCGCGCGGGGCGGCAGCGGTTCGCCAACGCCCGCGGCGTGGCTGCGCAACAGATTGCGCTGCAGGTCGCCGAGCGCCGCTTTCGGTATCTTGACCTCGGCCAGCGATCCGAAGCCCGTGTTGATGCCGTAGATCGCCGCGTCACCGCCCGCATGCCGATCGACCACCGCGCGCGCCGCGTCCACGGCCGCCGCCGCGGCCGCCGCCAGGTTCACGCCCGCGTACTCCTCGGCGATCGACGCCAGCTGTTCGAGCGTGTGCGTGGTGCCGTCGAGGATGATCATCAGAATGCGAAAGCAGGCAGAGTGCGAACGGCGAAGTGGTGCACTAGAATACGTCGGGACGGACTTCTATGAATATAGCGGTACTGGGCGCGCAATGGGGCGATGAAGGCAAGGGCAAGATCGTCGACCTCCTCACCCCGAATTTTTCGATCGTGGCGCGCTATCAGGGCGGGCATAACGCGGGCCACACCGTGTACGCGAACGGGCGGAAGTTCGTGCTGCGCCTCCTGCCCTCGGGCATCCTGCATCCGGGCATCACCTGCGTCATCGGCAACGGCGTCGTCATCGATCCGCAGGCGCTGTTCGCCGAAGTGGACGAGCTGGCGAAGAACGGCATCGACGCCGGCACGCGGATCATCGTCAGTGACAAGGCGCATCTGATCCTGCCGTACCACCGCGATCTCGATCTGCTGTCCGAAGCGCGGCGCGGCGAGCGCAAGATCGGGACGACCTCGCGCGGCATCGGGCCGGCGTACGAGGACAAGATCGCGCGCCGCGGCATCCGCGTCGGCGATCTGGCGGACCCGGCCGGCCTCGAGCAGAACATCCGCGACAACGTCACGGCGAGGAACCGGCTGGTGCAGGACAACAC
>JANPCT010000499.1:0-6099 GCA_031431095.1 Acidobacteriota bacterium
GAACGCGATCGGTTGATTGACGGCCGCCGGATTGCGGCCGGGGATGTGCTCGTCGGTCTGCCGTCCTCCGGGTTGCACACGAACGGCTATTCGCTCGCACGCTCGATTGTGTTCGATAGCCTGGGCCTGGGCGTGCACGACCGCGTCCCGGAACTCGGCATGACGGTCGCCGACGCGCTGCTTGCGACCCATCGATCCTATCTGCCGCTGGTCCGTCCACTGCTGCAGGGCAGAGTCGTAAAGGGGATGGCGCATATCACCGGCGGAGGGATCACCGACAACCTCCCGCGGGTGCTGCCTGAGGGGACCGAAGCGGTGGTGCGGCTCGGATCGTGGGACGTGCCCCCTCTGTTCACCTGGCTCGAGCGCGCCGGTGGCGTGCCGCGCGAAGACATGCTGCGCACGTTCAACATGGGCCTCGGCCTGATTGTCGCGGTTGCTCCGTCCGATGCCGACGAGGCGATAGCGTCGCTCCGGCTCGCAGGCGAACCCGCTGCGCGCATCGTCGGCAGGATTGCGGCTGGCGACACTCGACGCGTCCGCTACGAGCCCTGACGATGACCGCCGTCGTCGGCAACCTCCGCCCGGGGTCTGACCCCGGGTCAGCGCTTTGCCGTGGCAAGGAGTGCCAGAGCACTTTCTGCGTACGCCTTAGAGATCATTGAGAATTTCGAGCCACGTCGAGGGGCGTGTCACCGGACCGTCGTCCAGCTCGAACGGTGGACGGTCTTGATCGCCTTGCCAGGCGCTGCACCACGGCCACTCGTCAGCTCGCTCGACGAAGCCGCCCTCGAGGGCATTCCGCTCTATATACCGCCACGCGTTGTAGAGGCGGCGTTCATCCGAAACCTGCCGACAGCCGTAACGACTCTGATACACCGCTCCGAGACCAACCGTGCCGCGGGCGCGATGGAATCGGTTGGCATGCGTGCCTAAGAGCCATTTCATGAACTGCGGCACCGCCCGGTCGGTGCGCGGCCATAGCAACAAATGCACATGGTTCTTCATTAGGCAGTACGCAACAATTCGGACGGGCTCTCTGCGCCGCGCTTCTTCCATCAAATCTTCGAAGGCGTCATAATCCTCGGAACTATCGAACAACACGCCTTTTCTCGAGCCGCGATTGAATACGTGATAAACGGATCCACCCGTCGTTACTCGTTTCCGTCTTGCCATGATGTGCTGTCGCGCGGCAAACGAACTGCCAACGTCCGCGATATCGCCACGGCCGCCCGGGGTCAGACCCCGGACGGTGCGCAAAGGTGCGGTTGTGGGGTCTGACCCCGGCGGGCGGGTCGCGGTGCTGATTTCGGGGCGGGGCAGCAACCTCCAGGCGATCATCGACGCGATCGCACAGGGGCGGCTGGACGCCAGGATCGCGGTGGTCGTCGCCAATCGCGCCGGGGCGGCAGGGCTCGAGCGCGCCCGCGCCGCGGGGATTGAGACGATGACGATCATCCATCGCGACTACCCCACGCGCGAGGCGTTCGAAGACGTGCTCGTTCGCGAGCTCCGCGCGCGCGGCGTCTCGCTCATCTGCCTCGCCGGCTTCATGCGCCTGCTCGGACCCACGTTCCTGGACGCATTTCCGAACGCCATCCTGAACATCCATCCCTCGGTGCTGCCCTCGTTCCCAGGGGTCGACGCGCAGAAGCAGGCGCTGCTCCACGGCGTGAAAGTCGCCGGCGCGACGGTGCATTTCGTCACGGGAGAACTCGACGGCGGCCCGATCATCCATCAGGGGACGGTGCCGGTGCTGGACGACGACACATCCGAAACACTCGCGGCGCGAATCCTCGAGGTCGAACACCGGATCTACCCCGAAGCGATTGCGCTCGTCCTGGCCGAGGGGTGGAGGATCGACGGACGCCGTTTCAAGACCGCTGCCGCGCCCGGTGCTCCCCCAGCCGAGCGCTGACGCGCTAGCCTCGCGTCAGTGAGTCGAGCGTCAGCACCGCGACTTCGGGAGGACAGTTCACTCTGATCGGCAGGAACACCGTGCCGACGCCGCGGCTGACGAAGATCGTCGTGCCGTCATGGCGTTCCATGCCCGCCACGACGGGGAACTGACGCGCCGCAATCGGCCCGATCCCCGGCAGCACTATCTGCCCGCCGTGCGTGTGGCCGCTGATCACCGCCGGCAGCGCCAGCTGCTGCGCCTCGAGCAGCCGTCTCGGTGTATGCGCCAGCAGGATCGCGTGCGGCACGGAGCCACGCATCACCCGCGCAATATCCGCCACCTTGTTCGTCCAGTACCGGATCCCCGCGAAGTCCATCACCTCGCCGCGCATCTTCAGCCGCGTCCGCGCGTCCTTGAGGACGGTAAAGCCTTTCGCGGCAAGCGCGGCTGGCATGTCGCGCTCGTCATCGTGATTCCCCAGGATCGCGATCACCCCGTGTGGCGCGGACAACGGCGCCAGGACGTCGGCGGCAGGCTGCACGTAGCGCGCGTCCCGCCGCGTGACGTAATCGCCGCCGAGCAAGATCAGGTCAGGCCGCTCGGCCATCAGCATGCTGACGGCTGCGGCAATCGTCTCGTGCGACACCGTCTGGCTACGATGGGTGTCGGTGATGACGCCGATGCGGAGTCCGCGCAACGCCGGTGGCAGGCCAGCGATGGGAAACGCGGCGCGGGTGAGCTCGAGATGATGCCGCTCATAGAGGAAACCATGCGCGCCGCCGCCAGTGGCGGCCCCCAGTCCAACGCCGACCAGCGCTTTCAACAGCTGACGGCGATCGAACCGCGTCGCCGCCGTCCGGCGCGGACGCCCGCTCACGTTGTCTGCGGTTGCCGGAGCGCCTGCCACAAGCCAATTCTAGCCGCGACCGGCTATAGTACGAAGGCGAATGGATCTCTACGCCGAACTCGAGTGGCGCGACATGGTGTACGACGGAACGGAAGGTCTCCGCGATGCGCTTGGCGCCGGCCCTGTCACCGCCTACATCGGCTTCGATCCGACCGCCGCCAGTCTCCACGTCGGTTCGCTGCTGCCGGTGATGGCGCTCGCCCGGCTGCAGCGCGCCGGGCACGTGCCCATCGGCGTCGTCGGTGGTGGCACAGGCCTCATCGGCGATCCGAGCGGCAAGACGCAGGAGCGAACGCTGCAATCGGCAGCGCAGGTCGAGCTGAACGTAGCGGCTATCCGCGCGCAGCTGGCGCGGTTCCTCGACTTCGATCGCACCAGCAATCCGGCCAGAATCGTCAACAACGCCGACTGGCTCGTGCCGATGGACCTGATGTCCTTTCTGCGCGACGTCGGCAAGCACTTCACCGTCAACTACATCCTCGCGAAGGAGTCGGTCAAGCGCCGCCTCGACAGCGAGGACGGCATTTCGTACACGGAGTTCAGCTACCTGCTGCTCCAGGCCTACGACTTCGTCATGCTCCACGACCGCTTTGGCTGCACGCTGCAGTTGGGCGGCAGCGATCAATGGGGCAACATCACCGCGGGAATCGACCTGATGCGCAAGTTGCGCGCGGTCAAAGGGCATGGGCTCGTGCTGCCGCTCGTGACGACGAGCGCCGGCGTGAAATTCGGCAAGACCGAAGCGGGCGCGGTCTGGCTGGACCCGTCGATGACCTCGCCGTTCCGCTTCTATCAGTTCTGGCTGAACACCGACGATCGCGACGCCGTACGCTACTTGAAGTACTTCACCTTCCTGGAGCGTCGCGAGATCGATGCCCTTTCGGCAGCCGCGATGGAACATCCGGAGCGGCGCGACGCGCAGCGGACGCTGGCGCGCGCCGTCACCGGGATCGTGCATGGCGCCGATCAGGTGCAGCGAGCGGAACGCGCGGCCGCCGTGCTCTTTTCAGAGGATATTGCCGGCGCCAGCGTGGAGGACGTGCTGATGGTGTTCGACGATGCCCCATCCACGGCGCTCGTCGTTCCTGACGACGGGATCGGCCTCCTCGACATGCTCGTCGCCGTGAAGCTCGTCGCGTCGAAGAGCGAAGCCATGCGGCTGGTCAAAGGCGGGGGCGTCTACGTCAACAACGTGCGCGCGACCGACGAACGTGCCCGCCTGGTGAAAGCTGCCGCCATCGGCGGCAGCCTCTTCATCCTCCGCAAAGGCCGCAAGGATCAGCACATCGTCAGGATCCTGGGCGCGTAGTCGCGGCGGAGTCAGTGGCGCGCGTAGCGGTAGTTGCCGAAATCGCCGCGACGCACATCAAGCGCGGAGACATCGTAGCCGGCCGCTCGCAGCATCCGATCCGCAACACCGCCCGCGACCGTCTCGCAGAGGATCACGGCGTCGCCACAGGTGCGGAGCGACGCGAGCGCCCCTTCGACCACCTCCGCTTCGGTCCCCTCCACGTCAATCTTGATCGCGCGAACGCGCCGGCTGAGTTCCGGGTGAACATCCAGCCAGCCGCCCAGCGTGATCTGGGGCACGTCAACATGCCGCGCGAACGTGTACTCGCCGGCGAGGGGTGAGCGCGCCGGGTCCGTGGTGGAGAGTACCGAATCGTCGGTCATGAACAACCGGGTCGTCCCCGCCGCGCGTCCCACCGCCGCCTGGACGAGCCCGATACGATCCGAGAGTCCGTTGACCGCGACGGCTTCCTCGAGACGCGCCGCCGCCTGCGGGTGCGGCTCGAACGCCACCACTCGTCCGCTGTCCCCGACGAGACGAGCTGCGAGGATCGAGAAGAAGCCGACGTTGGCCCCGATGTCGAGGAACACATCCCCCGGCCGCAGCGCGTCACGCACGGCCGCGGCCAGTTCCGGCTCATAGGGCTCGTCGTAGAAATAATGCATGCGGCCGGTGGCGTCGGTGATATCGACGAGGATCTCGGTACCCGCCACCGGCAGCCGCCGGAACTGACGGCCCGTTCCGCGCAGTCTCTTCAGCAGGTCGTCCTGCGCGAACCAATACAGGGTGCCGAGAAGACGCGAACGGCGGCGCAGCCAGTGTCCGGTGGATATGAACAGCGGTTCGAACGATGGCGCTTTCGCGAGCCCCGCCCCGGCGACCGATGCCGCGACACCACGGATCGAGCGGAGCCACGCCCTCAAGGGGTCAACCGGCATTTCAGCAGCGTGTAAATCGCGTCGACGCCGTCGATCCACCGCATCTTCTTGCCTTCGTCCACACGCCGGGGATTGTAGGAGATCGGTACTTCGACGATGCGGCGGCCGCCGCGGAGTAGTCGGGCGGTCAACTCCGGTTCGATGTCGAATCCGACGCAGCGCAGCCGCAGTCCCGCCAGTGCTTCGCGGCGCATCACCTTGTAGGCGGTCTCCATGTCGGTCAGCCGGCCTCCGAACAGCACGTTCGTCAGGATCGTCAGGAACCGGTTTGCGGTTCGCGTTCTCAGCGCCACGCTCGACGTCGGCGCCAGGAAACGTGAGCCGTAGACGACGTCGGCCTGATTGTCCAGGAGGGGGCGCAGCAGCCTCGTGTACTCGGCGGGATCGAGCTCGAGGTCGGCGTCCTGGATGAGGAGTATGTCGCCGCTCGCCAGCGCAAGTCCCATACGCACCGCTGCGCCCTTCCCGAGATTGATCGGGCTATGGTAGACATGGACCGGCAGATGGGGCGGCAGCCGGCGTTCATCGATGGCGCGCCGGGTCCCGTCGGTCGAGCCGTCGTTCGCGATGACGATCTCCATCTCCATGCCGCCGAGATCCACCGCGGCGACCCGCTCGAGTACCTCCTGGATCGTTTGCTCTTCGTTGTAGACGGGGATGATGACGGATAGACGCATGCGCCGCAGCGGCGCCACTATACGCTACGCCGCGGGTCGCCTGATCTTTTTCCTCGGAACCCTCGCTGCGGGATGGGCGGCGGTCGTGCTGCTCAGCGGCGGCGTGACGTTGCGGTCAGGCGCGGCGCTGTTGTCCTCGCGCGATCCCGTACGGCCCCTGATCCTGTCGCTCGCCCTGATCGGGTGCGCGCGGCTGTTGTTGGACGGCGCCGGTTTCCGTCACGCCCTTCGCCTCGTCATCGGTGCGGGGGAGCGGCTGGCGGGCAGGATCGGTGGTGTGGCGGCGGCTGCGACGCTGGTCGTTGCCATCGCCTGGAGCACGCGTGCGGCGGGGGGATCCGATTCGTCGTGCTACGTCCTGCAGGCGGAGGCATTCGCCACCGGGC
>JANPCT010000500.1:0-1808 GCA_031431095.1 Acidobacteriota bacterium
CTTCTTGTTCTCTTCGACGGACGACTTCGCGCGCATCAGGATCGAGCCGCGTCCGGTGGTGAACGCCTGGTAGATGCCGTTGCGTCCGACGATGTAGCCCCCTGAGGGGAAGTCGGGGCCGGTGACGACGCGCAGCACCGCCTTCAGCCGCGCCTCGCGCGACTGACCGCGCTGTTCGATTGCCGCGATGCACCCGTCGATGACTTCGCGGAGGTTGTGCGGCGGAATGTTGGTCGCCATGCCCACCGCGATGCCGGCCGAACCGTTCACCAGCAGGTTCGGGAACGTCGTCGGGAGGACGGTGGGCTCCTCGGTGGTTTCGTCGTAGTTGGGGACGAAGTCGACGGTCTCCTTGTCGAGATCCGCCATCATCGCTTCGGCCATCGCCTCCGGACGCGCTTCGGTGTAGCGCATCGCCGCTGGGGGGTCGCCGTCGATCGATCCGAAGTTCCCCTGCCCGTCGACGAGGGGATAGCGCATGCTGAATTCCTGCGCCAGGCGGACGAGCGTGTCGTAAATCGAGGCGTCGCCATGGGGGTGGTAGTTGCCCATGACCTCGCCGACGATCTTCGCGCACTTGCGGTAGGCGCGGTTGCTGGCCAGCCCCATCGCCCGCATGCCGTACAGCACGCGCCGGTGCGCCGGCTTGAGACCGTCGCGCGCGTCGGGCAGCGCGCGCCCGATGATTACGCTCATCGCGTAATCCATGTACGAGCGCTTCATCTCGTCTTCGATGTTGACGGGGATCTTGCTGGAGGTGGTTTCAGTCATAGGTTCGGTGCGGGCAAAGGCGTCGCGGCGGAGTCTCCCAGAGGCGGGAGTGGCGTTCGCGCCCCATGCTTCTTCCGGGAGACGCGAGCTCCGGCTTAGATATCAAGATTCTTGACGTCGAGGGCGTTGTCTTCGATGAACTTGCGTCGCGGCTCGACCTGGTCGCCCATCAGCGTTGTGAACATCAGGTCGGCGGCGGGGTGGTCTTCGGCTTTCACCTGGAGCAGCGTCCGCTTCGCCGGATCCATCGTGGTCTCCCACAACGTATCGGGATTCATTTCGCCAAGGCCCTTGTAGCGGTTGACGGCAATCCCTTTCTTGCCGGCGGCGATGAAAAACTCCACGAGGTCGTCGAGCGAGGCGATCTGCACCTGCTGATCTCGGGTGCTCTGTGCCTGCGGACTCCTCGGCTTCGGCTCCGCCGCGAGCTTCGTGGCTTCGGCGAGTGGCGCGCCGCCGATGGCCGTGTCGCCGGCTGCCGCCTGTGCCGCATCATCCGCCGCTGCATCGTCGGCGGCATTGTCGACGCCGGCCGCGGTCGTCTTGACCATCATCGGCGCCTTGATGTCCTTGACGTCGTTGTAGCTGCTCGCGAGCGTGCGGAACTCGGTCGTGAGCACGAAGTCGAGGTCGACCCGGTGATATTTCGGGTAGCCGCCGGTCCGATCCTCGATGACCATGCCGAAGGCCTGGTGCTCCTCGTCGGGCTGGAGGCTGGCGGCGCGGGTCGCGGTATTGAGCGTGTCGGCAAACGCCTGGAGCTTGTCGCGGTCGGTGAAGAACGCCTTTTCCGCGGTGCGGAAGCCCTGGTCGAGCAGGCCGATGATGACGTCGCGCGTCGGCCCCCGCCGTTCGACAACCTGCAGCAGCTTGCGGAAGATGATCAGCTTCTCCAGCTTCTGTTCGAGGTCCGAACCGGAGATCTCGCTCCCGTCCGGCAGCACGACGACGCGCGATTCCACGGCCCGGCGCATCAGCCAGGTCTCGAGCTGGCGCTCGTCGCGGATGAACGTTTCGGTCTTGCCTCGCTTGGCGCG
>JANPCT010000501.1:0-2886 GCA_031431095.1 Acidobacteriota bacterium
CGCTGCTCGCGAATCTCGCGGTGATGACGATCGCACTCTACGCCGTCCTGTTCTTCCTCTCGCGCGGCGTCCCGCCGCAGGTTCAGGCAACGTGGGACGCCCCTGCGCTCGATCCCGCGCTGCTCAAGGCCATGGCGCTGATTTACGTGAATCTCGCGGTGGTCACCGCGGTGGCGGTGTTCTTCTCGACCTATTCCAGCCCGATGCTCTCGGCGGTGTTCACGATTGGCGTCTACCTGGCGGGGCAGTTCAGCGCCGATTTGAAGCGGTTCGACCTCGTCGTGGCCTCGCCCGCGGCGGCGGCCATCGCCAAGGCCTGCTATTACGTGCTGCCGGATTTCGCGACGTTCGACGTGAAGCTGGCGGTGGTCCATGGCGCACCGATCAGCAGCGGCTACATGGCCTCGACGATCGCTTACGCGGCCATGTACGTCGCCGCGCTCCTCTTCGGCGCAGTGATGATCTTCTCGCGGAGAGACTTCAAGTGAGCCGCGCCGCAGCCGGCGCGGCCGCGGCGGCGTGCCTCGCGGGCGCCGTCGTCCTGCACGCCGCGCAGGAGCGCTGGCCGGCGCCGGACATCGATCGTCCCGAGCTGCTCTACGTCAGATCCCCCGCAGTGATGGCGCGCGCGGTCCTCGACTACGACGCCGTCGCCGCGGACTTGTACTGGATTCGGGCCTTGCAGCACTTCGGCGCCGAGCGGCTGGCGCCTCCGGACCACGTGCGCACCTACGCGCTCCTCTACCCGTTGCTCGACCTGACGACAACGCTGGATCCGTACTTCAGCATTGCGTACCGGTTCGGTGCCATCTACCTTGGAGAGGCGTATCCGGGAGGCCCTGGACGGCCGGATCTCGCGGTTGCGCTGTTGCAAAAGGGTCTCGCGGCGCAGCCCAGCAAGTGGCAGTACATGATGGATCTCGGGTTCGTTCAGTACTGGCATTTGCGTGACTACAAGTCCGCGGCGGCGGCGTTTCAACGTGCGTCCGAGATGCCGGCCGCACCCTCGTGGCTGCGGCCGCTCGCCGCGGTCACGCTTGCCGAAGGCGGGCATCGAGCGGCCTCACGCGCCTTGTGGCAGCAGCTTTCCGAAGCGGAAGAGCCGTGGCTGCGCGACTCCGCAAAACTCCGGCTTGCTCAACTCGATGCGATGGACACCATCGGCGCACTGGCCGAACGCGTCGAGGCATTCCGGACGCGGGCACAGCCAGGCGAGGCGGTGACGTGGGAGCGCCTCGTCGCCGCGGGACTTCTCCGCGGGATTCCACTCGACTCGTCGGGAACACCGTTTGTGCTCGATTCCCCCAGCGGCGCGGTTACGGTGGCGCGGGAATCGAAGCTGTTTCCCCTCCCCGGACAGATCACGGCGCCGCGCTGATGCTCTTCCCACCGGGTGTGGCGGAAGTGATGCTGGCCCTCTGCGGCCTGTGCATCGGCAGCTTCCTGAACGTCTGTATTCACCGGCTGCCGCTGCGCACCTCAATCGTGTTCCCACCGTCACGGTGCCCCGCCTGCGCCCATGGGCTGGCGTGGTCCGACAACATTCCCGTCGCAAGCTACCTGGCGTTGCGCGGCCGCTGCCGCTATTGCGGCGCGCCGATTTCCGCGCGCTATCCATTCATCGAGGCGCTCACGTGCGCCGTGTTCCTGCTGCACTGGCCGGTGTTCGCCGACGCCCCCCTCCTCCTCACCGTCCGGCTCCTGTTCGCGTGCGCGATGATCGTGTTGTTTGCGATCGATCTCGAACACCAGATCCTTCCCAACGTCATCACCCTCCCGGGCATCGTCGCCGGCCTGGCGTGCAGCCTCGTCCTGCCGCCCGGTCCACTGATGTCCCTTGCCGGCATCGCCCTTGGCGGTGGTCTGCTCTGGGCGATCGCCGAAGGCTGGTACCGGCTGCGCAAGGTCGAGGGCATGGGCTTCGGCGACGTCAAGATGCTGGCGATGGTCGGGGCCTTCCTCGGGGTGAAGCTCGTCGTCCTGACGTTCGTGCTGTCGTCGATGATTGGCGGCCTCATCGGCGTGACGCTCGTCGTGAGCCGGCGTGCCGACATGGCCACCAGGGTGCCGTTCGGCACGATGCTCGCGGTCGCGGCGCTGGTCGCGAGCCTCTACGGAGAACGCCTCCTGACCTGGTATCTGGCGACGATGTAGGCGGGCATGTCCAAGACCTCTTTCCTTTTATTCGTGCTGACAGCCACTCTCGGGATCGTGGTCGCAGGCCTGGCGTTCACGGTGCTGCGTCTCTTCTCGGCGGCGCGCCAGATGTCGCGCGGCAAAGCGGAAGCGGGAGCGGAGACGGCGTTCATGACGGCCGCGATGGAGGAAGCGCTCGCGCGATTGCGTCTCCGCGAGCAGGCCATGGCTGCACGGGCCGAGGCGTCGGAGCGGCTGAGCGACGAAATCATCGCCAGCCTGACGTCGGGACTGCTCGTGGTCGGCAACAACCACCAGGTCAAGTCGCTCAATCCCGCGGGACGCCGTCTTCTCGGCCTCAAGGAAACCGAGTGGTCGGGCGATCTGTCGCGCGTGCTGCTGGGGGCGGCGCCACTCGAGGAGGTCATCGAGGAGTGCCTGGCGACAGGCCAACCGGTGCGACGCCGCACGGTCCGCATCACCACCCGCGACAACCGCACGACGCACCTCGGCGTCACGGTCTCACCCATCGGTGCGGAGCCCGGGATGTCGAATCGAGCCATCTGTCTCTTCAGCGACCTGACCGACATCGTCGAGCTCGAGGAGCAACTGCGCTTGAAAGACAGCCTCGCCCAGGTGGGCGAGCTGACCGCGGGGATCGCGCACGAGTTCCGCAACGGACTGGCGACGATTCACGGCTACGCGCGCCTGCTCGACCTCGATCGCCTTCCACCGGACTCCCGGCCATAC
>JANPCT010000502.1:0-6830 GCA_031431095.1 Acidobacteriota bacterium
CGAGGCGTCGTCGCGGGTCTCGGCCCGGAGCGAACCGGTCACTCCACCGTCGATGTGCGTCATCACGGCGAAGGTCTTGATGGCGGGCAGGCGGCTGGCAATCTCCGGCGGCAGCTTGGCCTGGCTGGCGATGGCCTCGAAGCGCCCTACGGCCCAGGCGTTGTTGCCCATGTCGATGGCGGCGATGAGCTCCATGATCTCGTTGTTGCTGGTGATGCTATGGGCGCTCAGCTGCGCATCGATCGAGTTCTTGATCGCCCCCTCGCTGCCGATGGCCACCAGGCCGGGCTCGAGGAACGCGAGAACGACGCTGTGATTCTTCCGGACCGGCGCCACGCCGTCGGGCGAGACTTCCAGGCTGTGGCTGCCCTCCACGCCCGAGGCCTTGATCAGCCGCTTGCCCTTGTATTCCTCGACTACTCCGCCGTGCTCACGCGCGAGCGTCTCGAGCTGCGTGGTATTGAAGCGGCCGCGCGCGACGACGAGGCCATTGGGGTCGGCCACGCCGGCAGCCGATGGGGTCATCGCGGCGACGACGTAGTCGATGTCGCGCTCGATATCGATGCCGGTTTCCTGCTGGAACTCTTTCTGTCCATGTTCCTCAGGCAGCACCTGCTTGATGCGCTGCCGAAGCTGCGAGTCCATCACTTCGCGGACGTTGGCGAAGGCGACGACCGCGGACTCGGCTGGCACGTAACTCAGCTCGGACGGGCCCGTGCGTGACGCTGATAACGACGGGAAGCCGCCGCCGTAATAAGCGACGAGTCCAGTTCCGAGGCCGGCAACGAGAATGGCTGCCGAGCCGCCCATGAAATAACGCGTTTTATTGGTCATTCGCGTGGCCCTCTGGATGGATTATACCGATACGCCGGGTAAAAAGTTCCGGGAGAGGTCGAGCCAAGTGCCCGGAAACGGACAGGTTACGGCCATCCAAACCCGTCGCACCAGAGTGCGCCCGCTACTGTTCGAGAACATATTCCTTCCGCTCAACGCTTACAGCCGCCGCCCAGAGGAACACCACCAGGATGACGGCCAGCCAGATGAGGCTCTCGGTCAGCGACGGCGTTTCCCGAAAAATGCCCTGAATGAGGCTGACGACCGTGTCGTTCGGCATGGCGTGCGGCACCATCGACTGGAGGTAATAGGCGACGGTGAACTTCTTCAGGTAGCCGGGGAAGGCCAGCGCGGCCTGCTCCCACCCGAAGATGAAGATGAGCCCGATCAACAGCGGACGCTTGAACTTCGCGCCGATGAATGCGAACACCGCCCCGTAAACCGCAAGGCCGACGGACAGCAGCGCCAGATCCTTCACCAGGTCCAGGAACGATGCCCCGAGGCTCCCCCGCATCGGCACGATGGCGAGATAGACAATGACGACCGATGGCAGGACGACGAAGAAGGTGCAGGCCAGGTAGGCGAAGTACTTTCCGACCAGCACGGCCCCTTTGGGGATCGGCCGGGTGAACAGATAGGTGATCGTCTTGTCCTCGACCTCGTCAGCGATGAGGGAGGTGCCGTAAAAGACGCCGAGCACCGGCACAGTGAAGCGCAGGTAGAACACCCAGATCATCAATCCGAAGATCGCCGGCCCTGCCATGGTGGTGCCGTTGACTCGGAAGATGGGCGCCCCGAGCGTATCGAGCAGGCGCAGCACCACGGAAATCAACACCGGCGCGCCGACGACGAGCGCCATGAAGATCGTCCGGCGCGACCACAGCATCTCGCTGACCGACAGGTCGAACACGCGCAATGCGGAGGCGAGAAAGCCGGGGGCTCTGGGAATGGGGCGCTGCGCTGGTGCATTGGTCATTGGATCCGCCGGCGGGCGAGGCCCCGCTCACCAAGTGCAAGAGGGCCAGGAGGCGTTCGTGTCCTTGCGGGACGTCGCGGTGAACCGTTGTCGGGGACAGTCATTTCACCAGGTACTGGAACACGGCCTGGAGGTTGTCGTCAGGCGACGTGACTTCCTCGATGGCGCCGAAGTCGCCGCTGGCCGCCATCGTGGTGAGGTGCGCGTAGAACGCGTCGGGCTTTGCGGTTTCGACGATCACCGCGCCCTCCTCGAACTTGAGGCTGCGCAGGTCGCCGGTATCCACGTTGATGAACTCACGGGCAATGCGCCGCGGATCTTCGGCGCGGACGTAAACGGTGTGCGGATGCTCGTCAATCAGGTCGCGAATCTGATGCACGTCACCTTCCGCGAGAATCCGGCCGTTGTTGATCAGCAGGATGTTCGAGGTCATCGATTCAATCTCGTGCAGGATGTGGCTCGAGACGATGATGCTCTTGCCGGCCCGACCCCAGTCGCGGATCAGACGGATCGTTTTTCGGCGGCCGATCGGATCCATGCCCGACAACGGCTCGTCGAGGATGAGCAGCTGCGGATCGTGGACCAGCGCCTGGGCCATCTTGACGCGCTGGCGCATGCCCTTGCTGTAGGCGCCGATCTTCTTGTTGGCCGCCTCCATGAGATCGACGGAGGTGAGCGCGCGGCGCGCGGCCTCGTCGGCGTCTTTTTCTGAGAGGCCGTTCAGACGGACGAGGGCGCGCACCCATTCGAGCCCGGTCATCCGCTCGTAGAACGAGTCCTGCTCCGGGCAGAATCCGATTTGGAAATAGAGATGCGGATTGCGCCAGATGGGCTCCCCCAGGACCTTGACGTCCCCCTTGCTGGGACGAAGCTGTCCGGTGATGAGCTTCATGAACGTCGACTTGCCGGCGCCGTTGGGACCGAGCAGCCCGGTCACACCTGGCGGCACCGATACCGTGACGTCGTTGAGGCCGATGACCTGGCCGTACCACTTCGAGACGTGCTCGGCGACGACAATCGGAGTGCTCACGTCACCACCTCGACGCCGCGGACGCGCCGCTCGAGGATGGAAATCGACAAGACGACGAGACCGACGATGACGAGCAGCGAGACCTCCCACGGCGTCGCGTAGCGCGGCTTCAGTCGGAAGATGACGTCGACGACCTGGGAGACGTTGGCGGTGATGGAGATCCACGAGACGCGGCTGCTGCCCGTGATCGCGTAGAGCGCGCCGTAAATAGCCGCCGTGAAGAACGTGATCCCGACATACAGGATGCCGACGTAGCGCGCGCTCTTCGACAGCGAGGACAGCGCCAGCATCGTGAACGCCGCCAGCGACACCTGCACCAGGCTGGAAATCGTGATCGCCGGCAGCAGGAACACGTTGTTCCTGAGGAACGTGAAGTTGCCGTCGAAGATCACCTTCAGCATCAGCAGCAGCATCGCCGGCACGAACGTGACGAGCAGCAGGAAGCCGAACAACACCGCGAGCGTGCCGGCGATGTACTCCGAGCGCTTCAACGGCTTCGACAGGTAAATCTGCAGGGCGTTGGCACGGCGATCGTTGGCGATGAGCCCCGCGCCGACGTACACGGTGATGATGAAGACGAAGAAATCCTGCTGCTCGAGAAACTGGCGGAAGGTCTCGGGGGTCGGCGCCAGCATCGACGCCTGTGGATAATTGGAACTGATCCACATCTGGACGGCGCGGACGATGAAAGGCGACAGGGCAAACAGCATCAGCCCCATGAAGGCGCGTTTCTTGAAAAAGGTGCGCATCCCGGCCCACGCAATCACCGTCCACGAGCGGCCGGGCGCCGCCTTGCCGCCCGCGTAATGCCGGTAACTTTGATCGTGGATGGGCATTATTCTTCTCCGATCGCCTTGGCGAAGACGTCTTCGAGGGTGGGCACACTCGGCCGCAGATGCCGGACCTGCACGCCGAACTGCGCCGCCGCCCTGAAGATATCGTGATGATCGCCGGCGGCCGCGGGCACGAAGACGCGCAGCACGTCCTCGTCGGTCGAGTGCGTTTCCATTCCCGCCGCGGCAAGCACGTCGAGGAATCCGCGCAGGTCCCCCTTGATGCGGAGCTCGTAGACGCGCCCGGCGGGCCCCTTCAGTTCCTCGATCGGTCCCTGCGTCGCGACCTGTCCTTTGTCCATCACCACGACGTAGTCGCAGGTGAACTCCACGTCGGGCAGCAGATGCGACGACAGGATCAGGCTGACGCCCTTGTTGTGCCCGAGATCCCGGACCAGTTCCAGCATCTCGTCGCGCCCTTTCGGGTCCATGCCGTTGGTCGGCTCGTCGAGAAAAAGGAGGTCCGGATCGTGGACCAGCGCCTGCGCCAGCTTGATGCGCTGCTTCATCCCCGTCGAATAGGTCTCGACGTTCCGATAGCGCGCCTCGCCGAGACCGACGTAATAGAGGACCTCGTGCGCGCGCTGCATGGCGTCGACGGCCGGCAGCCCGGCGAGCTGGCCGCAGTAGGCGACAAAGGACACCGCATTCATGCCGGGGATGTGCGAGTCGCTCTCGGGCATGTAGCCGATGCGCGCGCGGATCGCCAGCGGCGCCTGCGCCACGTCCATGTCGAGCACCGACATGCGGCCCTTGTCGGGTTTCACGAAACCCAGCAGCGCCTTGAGCATCGTGCTCTTGCCCGCCCCATTGGGGCCGAGCAGGCCGACCGCCCCTTTGGCGAACTTCGCTGAAACGTTCTTCAGCGCCTGATTCTTACCGTAGATGACGGTCACGTCATCGAGTTGTACGACTGCGTCCATTTCCGGTCGGTAGCTTATACGGAAAAGTGGAGATTGAGTTCGTTTTCAGAGACTCCCACGCAGTCCGAGCGCTCCGGCCTCGACGCGCATGAAAGCGATCACGTTGGTGATGTGCTGATCCAGCGGGAGGCCGAGCTCCTCGGCGCCGCGGCGCAGGTCGTCGCGGCTCACCGCGCGCGCGAAGGCTTTGTCCTTCATGCGCTTCATCACCGACGAGGCCTCGAGATCCATGATGCTCTTCGAGGGACGGACCAGCGCCGCGGCGGTGATGATGCCCGACATTTCGTCGCACGCATATAGCGTCTTCTCGAGCTTCGACTCGCGGGTGACCCCGGAATAGTCCGCGTGCGACAGAATCGCCCGCGTCACCCACTCAGGGTATCCCCTCTCTTTGAGCACCTCGACGCCGCGATACGGATGATTCTCCTGATCCGGGTAGCGCTCGTAGTCGAAGTCGTGGAGCAACGCGACGACGCCCCACTCGTCTTCGTTCTCACCGAACTGCCGCGCGTAGCCGCGCACCGCGGCTTCCACCGCCAGCATGTGCTTGCGCAGGCTCTCGCCCTGCGTGTACTCGGTCATCAGCGCCCACGCATCCGCTCTCGACAAAACCATAAGCGTCAACCAACTGCGAACTGCCAACTGAACGACGAACGAGAATCCACAAACCGCCAACGACAACTATCCCCCACCGGGGGCAACCACTTTCTGATACCCGGCGGGCACGGCGAACTGTGCAGTGTCGGCCGGGGCCGTGCTCACGGCTGTCACCTCGCTCCGGATCTCATAGCCCGGCATGATGCTCGATCGCAGTGCGATGCGAAGCGGGAAGCGGCCTCCCGCCGTGAGTGCTTCGACGCCGGGAATCGCGGCAAAGGCCTGCAGCGTGCGGAACACCGTCGCGTAGCCGGCTCCAGCGAAGGCGTCGGTGGACCATACATCCCCGTCGAGCGCGATCTCTCTCGGAAAATCAGCCGGCAGGCTGACGCCCTCCGCTACCGGCACCTGGAGCGTCTCCTTGAACCGGAAGCGATCCGCGCGCTGACCCGCGATGGTCGCCTTCTCCCCGGTAGGCTCGATCGAAACGTCAGGAGTGCCGAGCAGCGCTCCCAGGTTCTGGTTGGCGGGAATCTCATACCAGGTCCGGTTGGCGGGGTTCAACACCCGGATCATCTGGTCGCCCACTCTCTGCAGGACGATGCTCCCGGGCGGCAGCGTGGCCAGGCGTCCCTTGACTTCGGCGCGCGATTCGTCGCCGGCGATCAGGTAGTGAATGTCGATCGGCCCCTCGGGCGTCAACAACTGGGAGATGAGCGGGCCGAAATTTCCGTAGGCCGTCGCCTTGTCTCCCACCGCCGGCGCCGGGGCGTCGATCTTCGCGATGCTCATCCGGATGGTGGCCTTGAGCGTGGACACTGGCGCCGCCGCGCCAGCCGCTGGAGCCGCAGCCTGGGCCAGCAGGGCGACGAAACACCATGCAATCATTTACGCTCCCATCACTTTTACGATGACACGCTTTTTCCGCTGACCGTCGAACTCGGCGTAGAAGACCTGTTCCCAGGGACCGAGGTCGAGCGCGCCGCCGGTGATCGGCACCATCACCTGGTGACCCATCAGCGTCCGCTTCAAGTGGGCATCGGCATTGTCTTCACCGGTCTGGTGGTGCTTGTAGGGCAGGCCCGCCGGCGCCAGCTTCTCGAGCCAGACCTGGAAATCCTCGATCAACCCGTTCTCCCAGTCGTTCACATAGACCGCCGACGTGATGTGCATGGCCGAGACGAGCGCCATCCCCTCCTGCACGCCGCTCTTCTTCACGATCGCGGAGAGTTCATCGGTAATCCGGATGAACTCCTGCCGTGTCGTGGTCGTGAACCACAAGTACTCGGTGAACACCTTCATGACCTGATACCGGACTCAGACGGAAATAGCGCGGTTAGAGAGACAGCGCCGGCGCGGCATTGAGGTCCCAGCCGGCGACGATGCCGGCGCGGAGTCGCCGCATGCCGGCCGCGCCAATCATCGCCGCGTTGTCAGTCGACAGTGACAGCGGCGGCACGAACACCGGCAGCCCGGCGCTCGCGCCGCGAGCTTCGGCGGCCGCGCGGAGCCGGCTGTTCGCCGACACGCCGCCGGCGATGCCCACGCTGCGCGCCCCCAGCCACAGCGCCACTTCGAACGTACGGTCGAGCAGCGCCTCCACCACCGCGCGCTGAAAGCTGGCGCTGATATCGAGA
>JANPCT010000503.1:0-2211 GCA_031431095.1 Acidobacteriota bacterium
TCCGTCGAGGCCGGCCAGGGGGAAGAGCCTGCCCTGCTCGAACGCGGCGCGCTCGCGCCCGGGGAACGCCACCTCGATCCCGAAATTCGCCGTGCCTTCGGCAATCAGGGATTGCGGCGAGAACAGCGGGTAGACCGTGAACTCGATCCAGCCGCGCTCCTTCACCAGGTGCTGCTCGAGCAGCGCATTGTAGACGTGGTGCCCGGGATATCCCTCGTGGCAGGCGAGATCGATCGCGCGGTCGATGTAGATCGGCAGATCGGTGTTGACCTGGATCAGACTGCGGAAGTTGCCTTGATACCAGTTGTAGCCGCTCCACGATTTGTTCGTCACGTATTCGACGGTGAAGTGTTCGTTGGCCGGCAGCGTGACGTGAGCCAGGGTCCGCTGGCGGCAGGCGCCAATCGCCGCCTGGAAAACGGTGTCGAGTTTCTCGCGCGGGATGACGAACGCGCGCCGCCATGCGTCATAACGCTCGACCAGCGACCCCGAGCCGGGGAATCGCTTCTCCAGTTTGTCCAGAACGGTTCGGTAGTGGGAGTCCGGATACGAGGGGGACACGGCGTCGTAGAGCGCCTTCGACTCCTCGTCGAAGAGCATGCGCTCGCCTTTCAGGATCCGCACCCGCGCCGCCATCGCCGAGAGCTGTTTCTCGAGGTATTGGTGGCGCAGGCGCTCGAGTTCACTCCCTCCCGAGGGAACCGCCGCAACCTGAGCCTGCAGCGACGCCACCCCCGCGGTGATGCCCTCTAGGGTAGACTTGGTCCCTTCTGCTTCTTTTTTCAGGTCATCGGGACCGTAGTACGCGTCAACATAGTCCTTGTCGTGCTGGCCCAGCGCCTGGACCATCTGGACGTAATCCCTCGCTACTTTCCCGATATCGTCCTGCGCCGCCGCCGGTCCCGACAAGAGAGAAGCGAGGAACGCCGCGCATGCGGCGGTCGAGCCGGGCAGGCGCTTTCGCGAGTTCATCAATGTCGCCTTCTTTTTTCATTATAACGATCCAGTGAAAGCATTCTTTTTCTCGATCCTCGGGTACTTCCTGAGTCCCGTCGGCCTGGTCTTCATGGGGATCCTGGATGCCTCGATGGTGTTCTTCCTGCCCCTGGGGATCGATTTCGTCGTGATCATCATGGCGGCGCGCAAACCGGAGTATTTCTGGCTGTATGCGCTTCTTGCGACCCTCGGGTCTGTGCTTGGCGCGATGGGAACCTTCTGGGTCGGGCGCAAGGCCGGTGAGAAGGGGCTGACGCGATTTGTGAGCGAGCGCACGCTGAAGCGGGTCAAGACGCGGGTCAACCGCGGAGCCTTCGTCGTCGCCAGTCTTGGCCTGATTCCGCCTCCCTTCCCCTTTACGCCATTCGTGCTGGCGAGCGGCGCAATCGGGATGAACCCGTGGTCATTCCTGGGAGCGCTCGCAGCGGTGCGGGCATTCCGTTTCGGGATCGAGTCCGCGCTCGCGGCTCACTACGGCAGCGGGATTCTGCGTTGGATGAAGACGCCGACGTTCCAGATGGTCGTCGGCGTGTTCATCGCGCTCGCGGTCATCGGCACGATCGTTTCGGCGGTCCTGCTGGCGCGCAGCTCGAAGCGGCGCTAGCCTCGCCTGGGCGGATACCGCCAGCGACGCCGCCGAGGTGCCTAACGGACGAGGTCAGCAGCAGCTCCTCCATCTGGCCGTTGGTCAGGTCTCTTCACATCACGGCAGCGCCCTTGAGGTTAGAATCTCCCAGCCAATGCGACCCGTGCCGTACTTCCTCGACAGCTTCCCCAAGGCTCGCCGCCCGGAATACCTGCCGCTCCGCGCGGACGTTCGCACCGACGTCGTGATTGTCGGCGGAGGGTTGACCGGAACGGCGTGTGCGGCTGTGTTCGCCGCAGCGGGAGTGAAAACCGTGCTTCTAGAGGAAGCCCGAATCGGCGGCGGCGCGACCGCTGCGAGCGCGGGGCTTCTTCGGCAGGATTTCGATGCGTCCTTTCACGCCTCTGTCTCGGCGCACGGCGTCCGCACCGCCCGGCACGTATGGCACGGTTTCCGGCGCGCGTCGCTGGACTTCGCCACGGCGCTGCGGCGGCTTGCCATCCGCGCCGAGCTTGCCCCGCAGGACCTGCTGTTTTTCACGCGTGAGAGCGGCGAAGACGCGCGCCTGCTTCAACGGGAATACAAGGCCCGCCGTGACGCCGGGCTCGAATGCTGGTGGCTGTCGCCGC
>JANPCT010000504.1:0-1645 GCA_031431095.1 Acidobacteriota bacterium
GGTCGGGCAGATGATTCCCAGCGATCGACAATGGCACTTTCTTGGCAGTAGGGTCCACTGCTGTGCAGACCTCTAGAACACGTACGCTCGTCATTGCCCTTTTCCTGGGTGTCATGTCGCTGATGGGATTGGCTGCGACTCCGGCCGCAGCTCAGCCGTTGGCGCCTCAGGACCGGCTGTGCGACCCCGCCTACCAGGATTGCCGCGCCGACATCCTGAAGTACATCGAGCAGGAGACGGTCGCGATCGACATGGGCTTCTGGATGATGACGGATGCGCGCTACGCCAACGAGCTCGTCAAGGCCTGGGGCCGCGGCGTCAAGATCCGGTTGCTGATGGACCCCCGCTGCGGGGCCTCCCATAGCGCCTGCCTGGTCCAGAACGCTCAGCTCGCAGCCGCCGGCATCCCCATGCGCAACCGGTTGACCAGCGGCATCCTGCACTGGAAGGTGGCGATTTTCGCCAGTCAAGGCCAGGTGCAGTTCGCCGGCGCGAATTATGCCCCGTTCGAAATGAGCCCGGAAATCCCCTTCGTCAATTACACCGACGAGATCGTCTATTTCACGAACACGCCGTCGCTCGTTCAGAGTTTCATGCGGAAGTTCGACGATTTGTGGACCAGCACCACGGAGTTCGCCGACTACGCCAACGTGGCCGGACCGTTGGCTCGCAGCTATCCGCTCTACTCCATCGATCCTGAACTGAATTTTCCTCCGGACCAGAGCTACCGGACGCGCGCCCTGAACGCCTACGCGGCCGAGCAGGTGTCGATCGACGTGCTGATGTTCCGCATCACCGACGAACAGCACACCAACGGCATGCTCGCCGCGCTCGCCCGCAATGTGCCGGTGCGGCTCATCACTGACGAAGAGGAATATCGCAATCCGGCCCGGCTGTGGGACTCCTATAACGTCGACAAGATGTACAACGCGGGTGTGCAGGTCAGGCTGGACGGACACCTGGGCATCAACCACGAGAAGGCCATTCTGCTGCGCGGAAGCGGGATGACGATCTTCGGGTCGTCCAACTGGACGTCCCCCTCGAGCGATTCCCAACGTGAACACAACATGTTCACGACGAAGCAGTGGATGTACGACTGGCTCGAGGCGCAGTTCCAACGGAAGTGGACGAACTCGACGGGCTACTCGGAGACCAAGCCGTTCGTGCCGCTGCCGCCGGATGAGCCGGTCTACAACCTGCCCGCCAGCGGCGCTACCGGGGTCGCGACCACCGGCGTCTCGCTGTCGTTCTACGCCGGCTTGTGGGCGCACAACTACGACATCTACTTCGGCACGACGCCGACTCCGCCGCTGCTCGAGGCGAACAAGAAACTAGGACCGAGCCAGTCTTCGACCGACTACCGGCTCTATGCCCTCCCCGCGCTGCAGCCCGGCACGACGTACTACTGGAAGATCGTCTCGAAGACGATGGCGTTCGTGTCGACTCCCGGGACCGTCTGGAGCTTCCGTACCGCCGGCACCGCGCCGGGTAACGTGCCGCCGACCGTGGCACTCACGTCGCCGGCGAGCGGCGCGACGTTCAACGCGCCCGCGAACATTACGCTCACCGCGACCGCAACGGATAGCGACGGCACGATCACGTCCGTCGCCTTCTACGCGGGGACGGCCCTAATCGGGACCGGCAC
>JANPCT010000505.1:0-3769 GCA_031431095.1 Acidobacteriota bacterium
TCGCGGCGGTGAACGTGTCGAACAATCTCGGGATCCCCTTCTCCCAGCTCAAAACGCGCATGGTGGATCAGGGGATGAGTCTCGGCCAGGCCATCCAGGACACGCGCCCTCAGACCTCCGACACCACCATCGTCGTTCACCGCGCCGAGAGTGACGCGGACGCGATGATCCGGACGTCAGAGCAGACCACCGTGTCGAAGACCAAGAAGGTGAAAAAGACCACTCGGGGAAACTGATGCGAGCGCTTTCGATGGCGCTGGCCGGCATCCTCGCGGCGAGCCACACGGCCGGTGCACAGGGGAACGGGCACGGCAACGCGTTCGGGCACTACAAGACGACCGCCGCGGCAGCCGCGCCATCGCCGCCGCTCGATGCGCAGGGAGCGCCCATCATCGGCAGCGGCGTGCGCAACTTTGGCTCGTGGCTCGACGATGCGTCGATACAGGGGCCTGGGCACGGCTATGTCAGCATCGGCATGAACGTGTTCAGGACCTCCGCATATCGCGAGGTGGACCTGCCGTCGATCGACAGCGGCTTCGCCGTCAACAACCGGCTGCAAATCGGCATGAGCGTGCCGTTCTACTACGCCCACGCGCCCGGGGCTCCCGTTGCGCGCGGGCTTGGCGACATGTACCTCAACGCGAAGTATCAGTTGCGCGCGCCGTCGGCCGATCGCGCGGGGTTCGCGCTGATTCCGATGGTGGAGGTATTGAGCGTGGCGCCTGTCAGCGGCGGCAGTCGTGTGCAGTGGGCCATGCCAGCCAGCTTCGAGCGCCAGTTCGCGAACTGGCGGATGATGGGCAGCGGCGGCTACTTCTCGCGCGGCGCGCTGTTCGGCGCCGGCGCGGTCGAGTTGGAATTGTCGAAGCGGACGTGGGCGACCGGCTCGTGGAGCCAGTCCTACTCCACGCGTCGTGATGACCTGAGCACCGCGCTCGGCCTGCAGCGATCGCGCACGGACGTCAGCGGCGGCGTCACCTACGCCTTGCGTTCCGACGTGGCCATCTACGGCAGTCTCGGACGCACGCTGTTCATGCGCGACAGCAACGACTCGGCGCTCAGCGTTTCCGCCGGCGTGTCGTTAGGCCTGAAGCGCCCCGCCCCCTGACGGCAAGGGGACGCCGCCGGTGCCTGGAAACCGTCGTGGCATAACCGCGCGGCTCCGGCTACACTTCCGGAAACATGACTCCCCGCACGCGTAACCAGACCAGCCACGTGATGAAGACAGCGAGCCTTTACTTGCTCGTCATCACGGTCGTCATCAGCCTGCTCCCCGCCGTGCGCGCGCAGGAGAAGCCGCCGCTTCGCCTGGTCATCGCCGGACTCGTGCACGGACACGTCAGCGGGTTTCTGCGAGCCGCCCAGGGACGCACCGACGTGGAGATCGTCGGCATGTTCGATCCCGACGCTTCCCTTCTGCGCAGCTATGGCGACAAATTCAACATCGCCCAGTCCGCCCGCTCGACCGAACTTGCCGGCCTCATCGATCGGGTCCGGCCCGACGCGATTGCCGCCTTCACCAACACGCTCGATCATCCCGGCGTCGTCGAGGTGGCGGCGCGGAGGCGCATCCACGTGATGATGGAGAAGCCGCTCGCCGTCAGCAACGCCGACGCGCAGCGCATCCGCCAGGCGGCCGAAGCCGGCGGGATCCAGGTGCTGGTCAACTACGAGACGACCTGGTACCCGAGCCATGGCGCGATGTGGACCGTGTTGAAGGAACGCAAGGCCGCCGGCGAGATCCGCAAGATGGTGGCCATGGACGGCCACAACGGGCCGAAAGCCATTAATGTCCAGCCGGAGTTCCTGGACTGGCTGTCGGATCCCCGGAGGAACGGCGGCGGCGCGCTCTTCGATTTCGGTTGTTACGGCGCCAACCTGATGACGTGGATGATGGACAACCAGCGGCCGCTCGCGGTGACGGCGATCACGCAACAGTTCCAGCCGTCGGTCTATCCCCGCGTGGACGACGAAGCGACGATCCTGCTGGAGTATCCCAAGGCGCTGGGCATCATCGAGGCGTCGTGGAACTGGCCGTTCAGCCGCAAGGATTTCGAAGTCTACGGCGAGCACGGCCTGGCGATCGCCACCGGGGGCGCGGGCCTGCGCGTCGCCCTGCCGAAGGAACCCGAACACGCGGTCACCCCGGATCCGCGAGCGCCGGACGAGCGTGACTCGATCTCGCATCTGATCGCGGTCGTCCGCGGCAGCCGCAAGCCGAACGCGTTGTCGTCGCTCGAAAACAATGTCGTCGCCACCGAAATCCTGGTCGCGGCGCGCGAGTCAGCCTTGAAGAGGTCGCGGATCACGCTGGCGCCGAAACCGCGCTGACCTCGCGGACGAGTCGCGTCGTCGGTGCATCTGATACGCTGTCGGGATGACCACGAGGCCAACCTCGCTGCGGACGAGTGGCTACGCCACCACCGCTGCCGATTCGCCGCTCGCACCCTTCACCTTCGAACGCCGCGCGCCAGGGGATCGCGACGTCCACATCACCATCGACTACTGCGGTATCTGCCACTCCGACATCCACTCCGCGAAGAACGAGTGGGGCATGACCACATATCCGTTCGTGCCCGGCCACGAGATCATCGGCCGCGTCGTCAAGGCCGGCAAGGATGTGCGCAAAGTCCGCGAAGGGCAGCGCGTCGGCGTCGGCTGCTTCGTCAATTCCTGCCGGAAGTGCGGCAGCTGCAACGCGGGGCACGAGAATTATTGCGAAGCCGGCGTCATCATGACCTACGGCAGCGTCGACACGGACGGCACGCCCACCTTCGGCGGCTACTCCCGCGACATCGTCGTTGACGAGCACTTCGTGCTGACGATTCCCGACGGACTGGATCCGGCGGGTGCGGCGCCGCTGCTGTGTGCCGGGATCACCACCTATTCACCGCTGCGCGCCGCCGGCGTGACGAAGGGCTCGCGCGTGGCGGTCATGGGCCTGGGCGGGCTTGGCCACATGGGCGTCAAACTGGCCGCGTCGTTTGGCGCCGAGGTCACCGTCTTCAGCCGCTCACCGGAGAAAAAGGCCGACGCCAGGCGGTTGGGCGCACACGACTTCGTGCTGACCAGCACGGCCGGCGCGCTCGACGCGCTGGTTGGTCGCTACGACGCCATCCTCGACACGATTTCAGCGAAGCACGAGATCACGCCGGTGTTGAACTGTTTGAAGGCGCACGGCAGCCTCATACTGGTCGGCGCCTCGCCGGAGCCGCTCGAGTTCAGCGCCCTTCCGCTGATCTTTGCCAACCGGAAAATCGTCGGCTCCCTCGTCGGCGGCATACCCGAAACACAGGAGATGCTCGACCACTGCGGCGCGCATGGCATCACCAGCGATATTGAAATGGTCAATCCGGACCAGATCAACGACGCGTTCGGCCGCACCACGCGCGGCGACGTCAAGTATCGCTTCGTGATCGATTGCACGAAGTTCTGAGGCGCGTTGATCCATGGCGGGCCGGATTTACCGGTAGGATCGTCCTATGACCTTCCGGCGCACCCGCTTCGCCTACGCCACCATCGCCGTCGCGCTGTTCGCTACCGGCAGCCTCGCGCTTGCCCAGGCGCAGCCGCCCGGGCGTGAGACCTCCGCCGCATCGGTCGCCGGCTACACCGTCGCGCAGCAGATGCCGGTGGACCCGGAGGCAACCGTCGGCACCCTGCCGAACGGCCTGCGCTACTACGTGCGCGCGAACGCGAAACCTGGCCGCCGGGCTGAGTTGCGGCTCGTCGTCAAGGCGGGTTCGGTGCTGGAAGACGACGACCAGCA
>JANPCT010000506.1:0-4428 GCA_031431095.1 Acidobacteriota bacterium
CTCGGTGACGATGGCGTCGAGCGTCGTCCCCGACTTCCGGACGCCTCCCTTCTCGCGCAAGCGGCCGCGAACGACCGTGATGCCCGCCTCCTTCACGAGCTCGTCGAAGACGGCCTCCGCGACGTGGGGCTCGAAGTGCCACTCGATCGCACGTCCGTATTTCTGCCCGATGCGCTCGAACACCTCCAGGGAGTAGCCGCCGATGACCGGCTTCTTGCCGTAGTCGGTCCAGCCGAGGCCGCCGGACACCATTCCGCCGAGATGGCGATCCGGCGTCACCAGCGTCACGCGCAGGCCCTCGCGCGCCGCGGCGACGGCGGCGATGACGCCGCCGGCCGTGCCACCGTAGACAATCACGTCCGCGGGTTCTCGCGGGGCGCGGGTCTGATGCGGGCTGGCCGCCGGAGCCGCGATTGCGATCAACACGAACGCCAGTTGAACGAGGGCGCGAGAGGGCTGCGTGAATCTGTCGGACATATCGTTGCCGCAGACGCTATCAGATTTCGCTGATGATGCCCGCCGCCGTGGCCCGCCCGAGAGCGCCAGTTTCTCAGCCCCCTGCTAATCGAATTCGCCCCCCAAACAGGGCGGGATATCGTCATGGTTCCGCTGTCGAATCCGGCGCGCGGGCCGGGAACTGGTCCGCCACCCGGCGCCAGCCCCTCGCAGGTAGTGCCGATCGTCCAGACTTCGTTCGACGAACTCAACGGTGAGATTTCGCCCGACGGCCGGTACCTCGCGTACCAGTCGAACGAGTCGGCGCGGTTCGAGGCCTACGTGCGGCCGTTCCCGCAGGTGGACGGCGGCCGCTGGCAGATCTCGACGGGGGGCGGGACCCGCCCCGCATGGGCGCGGACCGGGCGGGAGCTGTTCTACCTCGATGACGCGGACATGCTTGCCGCGGTACCGGTGCAAACGTCAGGGCCGGCGTTCAGCGCCGGCAAGCCCGCCAGGGTGCTCGACACCAGGTACGCCGCGCCACAAATCCGTCGCACCTACGACGTGTCGCCCGACGGCCAGCGGTTCTTGATGATCAAGGAGAATTCGGCCGGCGACCCAAACGCGACGCCGGCCAGCCTAATCGTCGTCCTCAACTGGTTCGAGGAACTGAAGGCGAAATTGCCTCACGCCAAGTAGAGGTCTTCTGCCTTCGTCTTTCCTGCCTTACTCATCCCGCAGCAGTTAGACTAGCGTCGGAGGACGGTGGACTCACGCGGTATCATGCCGCGTCGAGCAGAACGGCTCATGGCCTTACCCGGGCACCTGACGCGTCGGGATCTCCTCACTTTGATCGGCGCCGCCGGCGTGTCGCGCGTTGCCGGAGTGCGCGGCGACGCGCAAGCGGCCGACACGCTGGTCGAGCAGGCCGTCGCGCGCAACGACGCAGCCGTGCGGACGCTCCTGCCGGCGCAGGTGACCGATCCGGCCAGCTCGTGGCTGGGGGGCGTGCCCGATCAGTTCGGCCTGCACTGGGCCGGACCCGCGGGCGGCGCCATCGAGACGTTCGCCGCGTCGTTCCTGCATCCGCAGTCCCGGTATCACGCCGACGCCGCCCTCCTCGATCGACTCCGGATGGCAGCCGCCTTCCTGGTCCGCTCGCAAAGCCCAGACGGGAACATCGACCTGCCGACCACGAATTTCAACTCGCCGCCCGACACCGGGTTCGTCGTGCACGGCGTCGCCACGGCGGCGGCCATCGGCCGCCGGTACGGCGTGGAGGAGATTGTCAGGATCCTGCGGCCGTTCCTCGTGAAAGCAGGGGCCGGGATGGCGGCTGGTGGCGTGCACACGCCAAATCATCGCTGGGTGATCTCGTCGGCGCTGGCTCAGGTCGGCGATCTCTTCCCGGATCCGCGCTACCTCGCTCGCATCGACCAGTGGCTGACTGAAGGCATCGACATCGACGCCGACGGCCAGTTCACCGAGCGCAGTACGCTCGTCTACAACATCGTCTGCGACCGCGCGCTGGTCGTGATGGCGGCGAAACTGCGGCGGCCGGCGCTGCTCGAGCCGGTGCGGCGGAATCTGCGGGCGCTGATGTATCTGATCCACGCCGACGGCGAGGTCGTCACGGAGATCTCCCGGAGGCAGGACCAGTACACGCGCGGCGGGATCGGCGGGTACTGGTTTCCGCTGACCTACGTGGCCGTGACCGATCAGGATGGACAGCTGGCTGCGATGGCCCGGCAATCGGCCGACGGCGCGCGGCTGTCGGCCTTGATGGAGTACGCGGAGCTGTCCACGCGCATGCCCGTGTCGCAGCCGCTGCCGTCCAGCTACGACAAGACGTTCACCGAGGTCGGGATCGCGCGCGTCCGCCGCGGTCCGCTCAGCGCGACGATCGTACTCGGAGGATCGAGCCGGATGTTCACCTTCCGGTACGGCGACGCGGTCCTCGAAGGCGTGCGCGTCGCCACATCGTTCTTCGGCAAGGGACAGTTCATTCCGGACGCCGCCGCGCGGGAGGGCGAGAGTTATCTCCTGCGGCAGTCGCTCGAGGCCCCGTACTATCAGCCGCTGGCACGGGCGATCCCGCCGCACGCCTGGGGGACGACGCGGCCCGAGCGCCGCCAAAGCGAAGTCAATCGCCTCGAGCAGTCGGCCACAATTACCGAGGTCCCCAACGGGTTTCGGCTGCGGGTTCTGGCGGGCGGCACGTCCGGCGTACCGCTGGCGATCGAGATCGCGTGTCGCGACGGCGGACAGATTGAGGGCTGCCGTCCGATCGAGGGCAGCCCCGGCACTTATCTCCTCGACCACGGCATGGGTATCTACCGCTCCGGCCGCCATGCCATCCGCTTCGGTCCTGGCGGCGCGCCGCACCGCTACGTGCAACTGCGCGGCGCCGAACCGAGGCTGTCCGGCCTGACTGTGTACATCACCGGCATCACGCCGTTCGATCAGACGTTGACGTTTGAAGGTTTGTGAGAAGGGAATCCGATGATCAACCGGCGAGAATTCATTGAAACCGTGGCGGCCGTCGCCGCTTCCCCTGTCCTGCGCATGCAGACCACTCAGGCGAACGAGTGGGGCGCGCCGGTCTTCGATCTGCACTTCCATCTGCGGCCGGCGCCCGGAAGCAACCTCGCGCACCTCGACGGTGCGGGCATCACCAAGGCCAACCTGCTCACGCGCGGCGCCGTGCTTGAACAGGTGAAGGCCCTGCAGGCCGCGGCGCCGAATCGTTTCACGTGGTTCAACAGTTTTGACGTCACAAAACCCGAAGCCGAGGCCACCCTCACGCAGGCCGTGAAGGACGGCGCCCAGGGATTCGGCGAGATGAAGTTTCACGTCGCGGCCGACGGTCTCGAACTGCGCCGGATGTACGCGCTCGCCGCCGACCTTGGAGTGCCCATCCTCATTCACTTCCAGGAGGTTGACCACTTTAGCGGCGAGGGCACATGGAGCACCGGCCTGGCGAAGACCTTCGAAGCGGTCCTGAAGGCCTACCCAAGGACGACATTCATCGGGCACGCGGATGCCTTCTGGGCCAATGTGAGCGCCGACTATCACAACGAGGCGGCGTACCCTTCGGGCCCGATCACGCGCGGAGGCATAACCGACAAACTCCTGGGCAACTACGCCAACCTGTACGGCGACCTGTCCGCCAATTCCGGCAACAACGCCATGTCGCGTGACCCCGAATTCACCGCCGACTTTCTCAGAAGGCACCAGACCAGGCTGCTCTTCGGCAGTGATTGCAGTTGCACGGACGGCCACGGCGGGGGCATCAGCCAGAACAACAACCCGGCCGCGTCGCGGCTCGCGGGGAAGTGCGTCGCCCGCGAGACGCTGACCGTGTTGAAGAAATCCGCAGAGGCGGAGGTCTTCCGCAAAATCGTCTGGGACAACGCCCAGAAGCTGCTCAGGATTCCCGCGTAGGGTTTGCATGATCCGATTGCGGCCGGCGCAGGCGCGCTCGAAGTAGGCGACCTGCAGATCGGCATCCTCTCCGATGTCTATCTGAGTGGCGTGTGGGTCGCATCACTCGATCGCTTCGCCCGGTTGGCGCAGGCGATGGGCGCGCGCGCCTCCGGCACCGGCATGACCGTCCAGCCGACGCCGGGCGATGTTCACGTCACCGTGAAAGGGATGGTGCCTTTCGGCCGGCTGCATCCGTAGCGACATCGCTCCGGCACCCGACGCGATTGCTGTTGAGGCCGTGACGTTGCTGCGACGTGCTCTACGGTTGAGTGACTACGGCTGGCCAGCGCACGAGCTCGATGATCGATGTGAACTGTCGAGCGGTCGTGGCGCTCAGTCGCGGAATGAGGGGCCGGTCCCGCGGAGGACATCAAGCGGTCCGCGGCCTCGATCGCCGCGGCCGCCGTAACGGCCGCTCAGGACTGAGGGACCACGGCCAGTCCCGCGAACCAGACGGAGGGCGCCGCGCGGAAGTGTAACGGTCCGGCCCCGACGTACGGAATA
>JANPCT010000507.1:0-2351 GCA_031431095.1 Acidobacteriota bacterium
CGACGCGGTTTCGTGTCTCCCACGGCGGCCGCGGCTGCCGGCCGGAGAAGAACATGTTGTACTCCGCCTCGAGCTGCTTCAACCCGGCGGCGAGCGCGGCGAGATCTTTCTGGACGTCGGTGAGCTCGGCCATGGGCGTCGCCGGTCACGCCCGGCAGGTCCATTCACGAGGAGCACGACGATCGCACGCTCGGTGCGGCCGCCGTCCCCTGGTGAACTGTGTGGAATGGACGTGAGCGGTCATCGGATCAGGAACCAGATCAGCGGCAGCCAGAGCTCCCGCGCGTACGGCACCGGGCGATCGTCGATCAGGACCTCGGTCGCGTCGAACCGTCCGACGATGTCGAAGAGGTCGCGGAGCTGGACGGCGTCTTTCGGATAGAACCGCGCGCGATGGCGCAGCCGCGCGCCCGTCCCGACCTCGCGATAGTCGGCGGATGCACGGGCCATGTCGACGGCGCGCGCATAGTCCGCGTCCGCGAACGGGGGGAAGTCGAGCGTGACGGAGAATGGCAGTCTGGGCGTGCCGAAGAGCGCTTCGCTCAGCTCGGGGTCGAGTGCCGCCAGTTCCTCGTCGCTCGGCTGCTCGGGCAGGTCGACATACGGCCAGAACCGCTCGACCGGGCGATAATCCGGAACGGGCACGCGCGGCTGATCGTTGTCGGATGCCATAAACTCAAAGGAAATTCGTGACGATAGTATCGCATGTCTGAGCTGCGCGTCATTCCCTCCATAGAGCAACTGCGCCAGCGCGAGACGATGCGCGCGCTCGAAACGCGCTACGGCCGGACCGCGCTGGTCGATGCGCTGCGCGCCGAAACCGCGGGGCTGCGCGATCGCCTTGCCTCGGGGCAGGTCGCTGCCGTCACCGTCAGCGAGGCCATTCAGCAGATTGAAGACGGCGCCGGGGTGCGGCTTCGCGCCGCGATGCGCCCCTCTCTCGTCCGCGTCATCAACGCCACCGGCGTGGTGGTGCACACCAACCTGGGGCGGGCGCCGCTGTCGGAGGCCGCGATCGCGCGCATGAGCGCCATCGCTGGCGGGTATACCAATCTGGAATATGACGTCGCGCGAGGCCGACGTGGCCGGCGCGACACCCATGCGGAACAACTCGTCACCCGTCTGACCGGCGCTGAAGCGGCCGTGGTCGTCAACAACAACGCCGCGGCGGCGCTGCTCCTCCTTGCGGCGCTGGCCGGCGGGCGCGAGGTGATCATTTCGCGCGGCGAGCTCGTGGAAATCGGCGGCGGCTTCCGCGTGCCGGACGTGATGACCCAGTCAGGCGCGGTGTTGCGCGAAGTGGGGACGACCAACCGCACGCGCGTCAACGACTATGCGGCGGCGATCAGCGAGCGCACGGCGCTCATCCTGCGCGTGCACCCGTCGAACTTCAGGATGATCGGATTCACCGAAGCGGCGCCGCTGCAGGAGCTGGTGGCGCTCGGACGCCGTTTCAACGTGCCGGTCGCAGAAGATCTGGGCAGCGGATGGCTCGGCTGGCCCGCGCGAGAGGAACTGCCCGTCGCGCTGCGCGATGAAGCCATCGTGTCGGAGAGCATCGCCGCCGGCGTCGACGTCGTCTGTTTCAGCGGCGACAAGCTGCTCGGCGGCCCGCAGGCGGGCATCCTCGCGGGGCGCAGCGACTCGCTCGATCGCATCCGCCGCCATCCGCTGATGCGGGCGCTGCGCGTCGACAAGCTGACGTATGCGGCGCTCGAAGCCACGCTCGAACAGCACGCCGTTGGCCGCGGACAGGACGAGGTGCCGGTTCAGCGCATGCTGCGGATCGGCGTCGCTGAGCTCGGTCGACGCGCCGATGCGCTCAGCGCGGCACTGAACGCGGCCGGCTGGCGCGGGCGCGTCATCGACGGCATGTCAACCGTCGGCGGCGGCAGCGCGCCGGGCGCGGAGCTGCCGACCCGGCTGATCGAACTGGAGCGCGACGGCCTCAGCGCCCATCAGATCGAGCACCACCTGCGCTCGCTCGATCCGCCCGTCATCGCGCGAATTCAGGATGACCGGGTGGTCCTGGATCTGCGCACGGTGTCGCCTGCGGAGGAGACTATGCTGGCGGCGCTGTTACGCTTCGGCCCAAAGCCTACAGAGAGTGTGTGAATTCCGCCCCTAAAGGCGGACACTACAGCGCCCCTAGTTGGAGTTCCTGTAGTGTCCGCCTTCAGGCGGAAGGTCCGAGAGCGCCCAAAGCCTAAAGCCTGAAGCCTGCTTCAGAAGATCGTCTGGATCGACTGCATCGCGTATTCGAGCACGCGGTTGGGCAGCACGCCGAGGTAGAACGTCGCGATGACGACGAAGGCGAGGGCGACCATCGACGGCACGGAGATGGCCGGACG
>JANPCT010000508.1:0-3314 GCA_031431095.1 Acidobacteriota bacterium
TCAGCAGGGTGAGCGGCCCGCCGCCGCCAATCGTTTCGAACAGCCGTACGCCGAAATGTTCGCGCAGGGTATCCAGCAGTCGCCGCAGCTGCGCGACCGAGGTCCCTTGCCGCAGGAGCTCGGCGAGGACGACCAGTTCCAGAAGGTCGACGGGCGTGTAGCGGCGCTCGGTGTATCCGCCCCGCGCCGTTTTCTTCGCGGCGATGTGCGAGGCGAAGAGACGGCGTGCATCCCACCATTGCAGCTGCCGGGCGGTGAGTCCCGTCATGGCGGCGACCTCGCGAGTCGTGTACGTGTTCTTGAGCTCGGTCACGGCCGTGCCAGGGTGTCCGCCCTTTGTGCGCCGTCGAAGTCCTTGCGTGTCAGGCCGCCTTCACTGTGCGTGGTGTAGGTCAGCGTGACGCGTTTGTAGTTGATGAGGATGTCGGGGTGGTGATCCACGGCTTCGGCAGCGAAGGCGAGCCGCGTCACGAAGGCAATGGCGTCAGGAAACGACGCTAGCGTGAATTGGCGGCGGATCGCCGCGCCCTCCAGGGTCCACCCCTCGATCGTGCGGAGGGCCACGTCAATTGCCGAGGGGTCGAGCTTTGCCATACAGGGAAGCATACCGAAGAAACGCGGCGTGGGAACCGGCGCGCGCGCGGCTGCGTCTAACCACTGTTAGAATAGTGAACGGTGTTCAGTATTGCCGTCAATTTTCGTATAACTAGCAGAGATTAAAGCACTTGGGAGTCAAGGAAAGACAGGAACGCGATCGCCAGGCGGTTTCGCGATCCATTCTCGATGCCGCGCGCGAACTGTTCGTGACGCACGGTTATCAGGAGGTTTCGATCCGCAAGATCGCGGAGCGGATCGAATACAGCCCGGCTTCCATCTACAGCTACTTCCCCAGCAAGGACGACATTTTCTTCGCACTCGCCGAAGAAGGCTTCCGGCTGCTGTTCTCGTACGGCGCCTCGCCGCGGCCCGCGGTGGCGGGGGACCCCATGGATGCCATCCGCGCCATGTTCTGGCGGTATTACGAGTTCAGCAAGGAGCATCCGGAGTACTTCGCGCTGATGTTCCTCGATCGCAGCGTGCCGCGGATCAGCAGGAACTGGAACCGTTTCGGTTTCGTCGGCGAGATGCAGAAGGAGATGCTGCTGCGGATCCGGCACGCGATTGACGCCGGCGCCTTTCCTCCGGGAACCGAGCCGAACGCCGTGTTCCGAATCCTGCTGACGTCGCTGCACGGCGCCGCCACGATGAAACTGTGCGACCGGCTGGCCGCGGGCGAGAACGCCGACGTTCTCGCGCGTTTCACTCTCGAAACGGCGCTGACCGGACTGCGCGCCGGCGCCGGGGTTACCAACGAGCTCTCCTTCGAATGCATTCATTCCGACAGTGAGGAACGACAGTCATGATTCGTAACGTCCGTCTACTCCTGCTCACCGGCGCCGCGAGCGCGACCCTCTTTTCCGCCGCGTGCAGCGGCGAACGCACCAGCGCCGCGGCACTGCCGGCGCCCCCGCCGGTGGCGATCCGGATCGCCGCAGTCGAGAGCCGGCCGATCGACCGGTTCCTTCGCGTCACCGGGTCGCTCGCGGCCGATGAGCAGGCGGACGTCGCCGCGGAAACCGGAGGGCGCATCATCGGCACCCCGGTTGAGCGCGGCAGCCGCGTCGCTGCCGGCGCCCCACTGATTCGCATCTCCGGGACGGAGGCGGACGCCTCGCTGCGTGAGGCGGAGGCCAATGCCGGTCAGCTCGAGGCGCGTCTCGGGCTGATGGCGGGGCAGCCGTTCGATCCCGTTCGCGTGCCCGACGTCCTCAATGCCAAGGCGTCGCTCGACTGGGCGGAGGCGGACTTCAACCGCATCAAGTCGCTCGTCGATCAGAAGGTCGTCTCGCAGGCGGAGTACGAGCAGCGGTTGACCGCGGTCCAGGCCGCGCGTCAGCAGTACCAGGTCGCGCTCAATGGGGCGCAGCAGTCGTATCGGTCGCTGCAGGCAGCGCGGGCACGGGTCGATATGGCGCGTAAGTCGTCGGCCGACACGGTCGTGCGCGCTCCCTTCGCCGGCATCGTTGCCGAACGTCTGGTCAGCACGGGCGACTACGTCACCAGGGGCATGAAGGTCGCCACCGTCGTCCGCATCGACCCCGTGCGCGTGGAGCTGACGGTTCCGGAGCAGTACGTGTCGCTGGTCAAGGCCGGACAGCAGGTGCGACTCACCGTGGACGCCTACCCCAACGAGGTGTTCACCGCGAAGGTCCGCTTCGTGTCGCCGTCGCTCAAAGCCAACCAGCGCGCGCTCACCGTCGAAGCGGTGGCGGATAACACCGACAACCGCCTCAAGCCGGGCTTGTTCGCGACCGCGCTGCTACAGCAGCCGGCGGCCGCGCCGGCCCTGCTCGTGCCGGCAACCGCCGTCGAGACCGTGTCCGGCACCAGCCGCGTCTATGTGATCGCCGGAGATAAAGTGGAAGAACGCATCGTCACGCTTGGTGAGAAGGTCGGCGATCGCGTCGAGCTCGCTACTGGAATCAAGGCCGGCGAACAAATCGCCGTCAATCCGCGCGGCAAGCTGGCTGACGGCGTTCGGGTGCAGCGCGAAGGTTGATGTCATGCAGTGGTTAGCCGCAATTTCCGTCAAGCGACCCGTCTTCGCGAGCGTCCTCATCCTCACCCTCACGGTCATCGGCGCGTTCTCGTTTTCGCGACTGGGGCTGGACCGCTTTCCCAAGGTCGATTTCCCGACCGTCGTCGTCACCACGAGACTGCCCGGTGCCGCGCCCGAGGAGATGGAGACCGAGATCTCGGACAAGATCGAGGAAGCGGTCAACACGATCAGCGGCATCGACGAGCTGCGCTCGACGTCGTCCGAGGGAGTGTCGACGGTCATCATTTCGTTCCTGCTCGAGAAGGACGTCGACGTCGCCGCCCAGGAAGTGCGCGACCGCGTCAACCGTGTGCTGCCGCAGCTGCCGCGCACCATCAAGCAGCCGACCGTCGAGAAGTTCGATCCCGATTCCTCCCCGGTCATGACGCTCGCCGTCTCCGCCGACAAACCCATCCGCGACATCACCGAGTACGCCGACAAGACGCTGCGCCGTCAGCTCGAAAGCGTGAGCGGCGTCGGCCAGGTCGTGGTGGTGGGCGGCCGCCAGAGACAGATCAACGTCGCGCTCGACCCGGCGCGGTTGCAGGCGCAGAACCTGACCGTGACGGACGTTTCGCGGGCGCTGCAGGCGCAGAACACGGAGATTCCAGGCGGCCGCGTCGAAGCCGGCTCGCAGTCGATCACCCTGCGGGTGATATACGAGGGATTTCATCCC
>JANPCT010000509.1:0-8219 GCA_031431095.1 Acidobacteriota bacterium
CTGACGGCGCGGCCTGAGAAGGACGCCGGCTGCGTCAGGTAATACAGATTGCCCGCGAGAAGATATCCCTGTACGAACGCGTCGCCGAACCGCACGTACATCCAGGCGAACCACGGCGCCGCGGCTACGGCCGCGACGGCCAGCCCGGTCTTCCAGTGAAGCCGCGAGATCCCTTCCCGGAGCTCTCCGCCCGCGATCACCGCGGCGCCGCAGAAGACTGCGACCAGCACCAGCGCCACCGGGCCCTTGGTCATCACGGCCAGCGCTAGCAGCGCGTACCCGGTCCACTCGATTGAGGGACGCCCCTGCCGTGCCGCAACCAGCAGACAGCCCACGGCTCCGAACAGGAACGTCGTGTAGACCATGTCGAGGAGCCCGATGCTCGCCAGCGCGAAGGTCGCAGGGACCGTCGCGAACATGATCGCGCCCCACTCGCCCACGGTCGCGCCGAACAGAACGAGCCCGACCCAGCGGACGATGCCGAACAACGCAACGGCCGCAAGCCCGGTTGGCAGGCGCGCCGCGAACTCCGACTCGCCCAAGATGGTGAAGGCCGCACCCTGGAGCCAGTGAAAGAGAACGGGCTTGTCGATGAACGGGGTCCCGTCGAGCAGGGGAACGAGCCAGTTGCCGGCCTGCAGCATCTCGCGCGTGAGTTGTGCATAGTGGGCCTCATCCGGGTCCATCAGGCTGGCGTATCCGAGCCGCCAGAACACGACGATCCACAGAACGCCGGCCCAGCGAAGAGCCTCGAGTCGTCGCAGCATGGCGGGAACGATATACCCGATGGCGCGCGAACCCGTAGGGAAAACTGCGGAGCTCCGACCGGGCCGAGGCCGGCCATTGATCTTGATCAAGAAGTGAAAAGCCTTTACCTATAATGGCGGCATGTGGCGCAACAACAGCCTGTCGATCGTCTTGTTCGCTTTGTTCACCGTCAGCATGGCGGGTCAGGCGCTGACAGGTTGGAGCGAGCGTAACGGCGAGGCGAGAAGCCACGGCAACCCGGAGGTGGGCCTGGCCCAGTATCTGGCGAGCGGCCATTTCTGGGAGGCGACTGGAGAGAACTGGGAAAGCGAATTCCTGCAGATGGCGATGTTCGTGTATCTGACCGTCTACCTGCGGCAGAAGGGATCGTCGGAGTCAAAGCGCATCGACACCGTCGAAGCCGTCGATCTCGATCCGCTCAGATTCCGGGACGATCCCGATGTGCCCGCACCCGTCCGCGCCGGCGGCTGGGTGCTGAAGCTCTACGAACACTCCCTCGGCCTCGCCTTTGCGCTGCTGTTTCTCCTCTCGATCGGCATGCACCTGGCCGGCGGCCTGGCCTCGCACAATCGCGAACGCCGGGAACATGGCGAGCCGCCATTCACGTGGACGGAGTACGGAGCCTCGGCCGAGTTCTGGTTCGAGTCGTTCCAGAACTGGCAAAGTGAGTTTCTCTCGCTCGGACTGATGGTGGTCGGCACCGTCTACCTGCGGCATCGCGGCTCCGCCGAGTCCAAGCCGGTGTACGCGGCGCACAGCGAGACCGGGCGCTAGCCGCGGTCGCGGATGCGCCGGGCGGCGGCGCGAATGCGATAGTCTTCTGGGATGCTTCGACCAACCGACGATCTGCGCATCACGCAAGTCCGTCCTCTGATACCGCCGGCGATCCTGCTCGAGGAAATTCCCCTGACGGAGCGCGCCTCCCACGTCGTGTCGAACACGCGACTGGCCGTGGCGGCCGCGATCGAGGGACGCGACCCACGGCTGGTCATCATCGCCGGCCCATGCTCGATCCACGACACTGGCGCCGCTCATGAGTACGCCACGCGCCTGGCCGCACTTGCCGAACGCTACGCCTCGCACCTCATCGTCATCATGCGGAGCTATTTCGAGAAGCCGCGGACGACGGTCGGTTGGAAAGGACTGATCAACGATCCGGATCTGGACGAGACGTTTCACATCAACAAGGGCCTGCGTCTGGCGCGGCAGCTGCTGCTCGACGTCAACGAATTGGGGCTGCCGACCGCGTCCGAGTTCCTCGACACGCAGATTCCGCAGCACATCGCCGACCTGACGTCGTGGGTGGCGATTGGCGCGCGGACGACCGAGAGCCAGGTCCATCGCGAGCTGGCCTCGGGCCTGTCGATGCCGGTCGGCTTCAAGAACAGCACCGATGGCAATCTCGCCACTGCCGTCGATGCCGTGCTGACAGCGCGATCGCCACACTGGTTCCCGTCAGTCACCAAGCAGGGCGTCAGCGCGATCTTCCACACCACGGGGAACGACAGTTGTCATGTGATCCTGCGGGGCGGCTCGCAGACGGGGCCGAACTACGACGCCACACATGTTCGAAGGGCGGCCGCGCTGCTCGAAGCGAAAGGCCTGCGCGAGACCCTGATGATCGACTGCTCGCATGGGAACAGCCTCAAGGATGCCGATCGCCAGGCGGACGTAGCCGCGGCGGTCTGCGGGCAGGTGGCGTCGGGATCGCGGCAGATTTTCGGGGCGATGCTGGAAAGCCATTTGATCGCCGGCCGGCAGGATTATGTTCCCGGCCAGCCTGCCGTCTACGGCCAGAGCATCACGGACGCCTGCATCTCGCTGGCAACCACCGACGCCGTGCTGGAGCAGTTTGCCCGGGCGCAGCAGGCCCGGGGCTCCTGGTGAGTCGCCGGCCTCAGTCCGCGCTCGCTTCAGCCTCGTGCTTGCGGTGGGCCATCGCGCCGATCTCCTCGAGATAGCCGGTGATGGCAAAACTGAAATATGCGACCATCAAATCTCCCGCGTCGCCGATGACTTCCAGCGCCGTGATCAGTCGGGCTCTCGTGGCTTGCAGCGGCTCGAGATGATCGAGCTTGTCGTTCAGTCCGGCCGGAAACGTGGAATTGCCGATGACCTCGATCGGCAGACGGTGCACGACTTCGTCGGTTGACGGCCCCGCGGATTCGATCCACACCACCGACCGTTTCATCACGAACGCCAGCAGAGACTCTTTCAGCAGCACCGGATCCCAATGCGCGCCGAGCTGCTGGCGGAGCATGATCATCAGGGGGGACGCCACATGGCTGCCGTCACACAGCCGAGCGATGGCGTTTGCCAGGTCCGCGGGCGCTCCGCCTTTGGCCGCGAGCGTGGCCACCCGCGCCGCTTCGCCCGGCACGTTGCCGACGCCCGACAGGATATCGATGGCCTCTTTGGTGAAAGCAGCGATGCTGACAAAGGAGATGAAATGATCCCGCGCGCCGGCGGCCGTCGCACTCGCCGAACTGAGGCGCACGCCGAATCGGCGTTGCACGGTGAGCGCGTTGACGGCCAGCTGGAGCCGCAGCACCAGTGTCGCGAGATCGGGATCCGCCACGATCGCCTCGGTGCTGCTCGTGACCCACCACGTCGAGTCCAGGTGGGGTTCCATCGGCAGGTGTCCCCGGGGATCGGTCCCGTCTATCATTCGTCCAAGCTCTTTTCTCCTTATGGCGCCCCGCGGCGCGAGTCGCAGCGATCTTACATCGGCACATCGGAGCGAGGGAATGCCTGCAGTGGTCCTTGCGCTGGCGTCAGCGTTCGAGTGCGCGGGGGCACCCGGTGGGTGTTTGATGTCTGAACTGGACACTACGCCGGCAGCGTCGCGGCGAAGACACAGCGTCCCGGGTCACTGGAGACAATCCGCACGCCGCCGCCGTGCGCTTCGGCGACCCAGCGCGCAATCGCGAGCCCCAGGCCTGCGCCTCCCCCGCCTCTGGCCGGATCGAGACGTACAAACCGCTCGAAGACGCGCTGACGATCTTCAAGCCGGATGCCCGGGCCCGTATCGGCAATGCTCACGACCGCACTGTCCCCGCGCTTCGCCAGTGAGACGTCAACGCAACCCCCGGGCGGCGTGTAGGTGAGCGCGTTGGTCAGCAGGTTGACGAACATCCGCCGCAGCAGCGCCTCGTCACCCTGCAACGTCACCGGAGCGATCGAGCTGTGCATCCGGATATTTCTGCTGGCCGCCCGTCCGGCCAGCTCCCGCACGCAGTCGCCGATGAGCGCCGCCATGTCGACGTCCGCCATGACCACAGGGTAGCCACCGCCGTCGGCCCGCGCGAGCACGAGCATGTCGTCGACCAGTCGCGTGACGCGGGAGGTCTGCTGCGAGACAGCGGCGAGTGCTTCCCGATACTCGCTCTCTTCGCGGAGTGGCTGGCTCAAGGTCACGTCCGCCGCGGTCCGCATGATCGAGACCGGCGTCCGGAGCTCGTGGGACGCGTCGGCCATGAAACGCCGCTGCGTCGCGAGCGCGTCGGCGAGGCGTTCGAGGACCGTGTTGAACGAGAGCGCCAGCCGTTCGAGCTCCGCGCCGGCCGGCGGCACGGTGAGGCGGGCATCGGGTGTCTTCGCCGTGATCACCGCGGCCTCCGCGGCCATCGACGTCAAGGGCTCGAGCCCGTGCCGGCCCAGCCAGAGGCCACCCGCGATCGCGAACAGCAATGCCAATGGGATGCCGATGAGGCAGGCGCGCAGCAGTGTCCGCCATTGTTCGACGGCTTGCTCCAACGGCGCGCCGACCGCAACGAAGTAATGGGAGTTCCCTGCCCTGCCGGGGCGTGCGGTCATGCGCCACGCATGTCCGTCCGCGCCCGCGATCGTTCGCGGGCCCGGCCGGAACGCCGGTGCAGCGACATCGCCTGGCAGCGGCATCGGTCTCACACCGTCCAGAAGGGGCATCCCGCGAGAGTCGAGCACCTGCACCACGAAGTCTGGAGGCCGCACGACTGCCGCCATCTCCGCCGCGGCCCGCCCGAGATCCCGCAACTCCGTGAGCTCTTCGTCGACCACGTTGTCGGCGGTGGCGCTGATCGACGCGAGGTTGTCGTCGAACTGTGCGAGCAGGAGCCGCCAGTGGAGCCCGAGCACCGCCATGCTGAACAGGGCAACGGTCAGCACCAGCAGCACCGAGTACCAGGCGGTGAGACGCGCGCGCAGGGAGAGCGCCACTGTCCCCTCAGATCAGCTGATAGCCCTGACCGCGCCTCGTGCGGATCAAGGACGGTTCGCCCGGCGAGTCCAGCTTCCGGCGCAGCCGTTGCACGTACACATCCACCACGTTGGAGAAGACGTCGTAGTGCTCGTCCCACACGTGCTCGGCGATGTCGGCGCGGCCAACGACGTGTCCGGCATGACGCGCGAGATATTCCAGGAGCGCGTACTCGCGGCTGGTGAGGGCGACTTCGCGGCCGCGCGTCCAGACGCGTTGAGCCGGCACGTCGATGACGAGATGCAGCGCGTGCAGGCGCTCCGAAGAAAGCGGGCGGCGATCGCGCCGCGTCAGCGCCCGGACCCGTGCCAGCAGCTCACGAAAATCGAACGGCTTCGTCAGGTAGTCGTCGGCGCCCGCGTCCAGGCCGCTGACGCGGGCCTCGACGGCGTCGCGCGCCGTGAGGATGAGGACAGGCACGTCGGATCCGGCGGCGCGGAGCTCACGGCAAATCGTCAGGCCGTCCTTTCCAGGAAGCATGACGTCGAGAATGACCGCGTCGTAGTCGTTCTGCTGGCAGCGCTCCGCCGCGACCAGTCCGTCTGCCGCGACGTCCACCGCATGCTTCGCCTCGCGCAACCCCTTTGCGATGAACGTGGCGGCGCTCGGCTCGTCCTCTGCCAGTAGAATACGCATGATGCATCCGGATCTTACTGCGGCCCAGGGGTCGTCATCCTCCGTTCATCTTGGCTCCCGAATAATCGTGCTGGAATGCCCGGAACGCGGCTGCCGCAGGTGCTGAGGACGTCGCTTCTGACCGTGCTGGTCGCGTGCGCCGTGATCCGCGTCGCGGCGCAGCAGCCAGGCGTGCTCTCGCTCGGCGACGCGACGGCGCGGGCGATCGAGGCCAACCGCACGCTTGCCGCGGCGCGCGCGGCACGACCCATAGATGCCGCCGGTATCCTCGTCGCCGGCCAGAGGCCCAATCCCGAGATCGCATTCGAAGCGGCGCGCGAGACGCCGCACTGGGCGGTCACCGGAACGGTGCCGCTGGAGCTGTCGGGCAAGCGCCAGCGGCGGATTGACGTCGCGAACGCAGCGCTCGCGGTCACGGAAGCCGAAACACTGCGCGTCACGACGGATCTACGCGCCGATGTGCGTCGCGCCTACTACCAGGCGGTCGGAGCCGTGCGACGAGTCGCGATCGCGCAGGAGCTCGAGGCGATCCAGTCGCGCGCGCGCAACGCGGCGCAGGAACGGTTCGAGACCGGGGCGGCCCCGCGCCTCGATTCGCTGCAGGCCGGCCTCGCCCTCGCACAGGCGCAAAACGACGTCAGCGCCGCGCAGGGAGACGTCCTGGCCGCCCGAGCTGAATTGAACGCGCTTCTCGCCTATCCGCTCGATGCCGCGCCGCTGCTCGCCGATCCCCTCGACGTCGGCGCCCTGCCGAGCCGCGACGCCGCGGCACAGGAGGTCACCGCGCGGAATGCCGAGCTCCAGGTGCTGCAGAAACGAATCGACGGAGAACGCGCCCGGGTGGCGCTGGCCAAGGCGATGCGCCGGCCCGACCCGTCGATCTCTGCCAGCCTGACTTACGACGCCCCAGGGGAGTTCGTATTCGGCTGGCGCGCGGGGGCAGCCGTGGCGCTGCCGATCTTCACCACCGGACGTCCCGAACTCGCCGTCGCCGAAGCGACGCTCGCCAGGGCTGTGGCGGATCGCGATGCGCGCCTGGCGCAGATCACCGGCGCCGTCTCGGCGGCGCTGGCGCGCGCGGCGGCCGCGCGGCAGTCCGTCGAACGCTACCAGGCGGAGATCCTGCCGGCGTCGCTGCAGGTCGAGCAGATGGCCGAGGAATCCTACCGCGTCGGCCAGACCGGCTTGCCGGCCTATCTCCAGACGCTGCAGGCCGCACGCGACATTCGCCAGCGGGCCTTGCAGGCCGGCCTGGACTATCAGCTCGCGCTCGCCGATCTCGAGCGCGCCCTGGGGACGCCACTCCGATGAAGACGGCCGCCGCGCGACTTGCGATCGCGTTTGTTGTGATGACCGCTGCGGGCTGTTCGAAGCCGCCAGTCGAAGAAGTACAAACGACCGCCGCCGCACCCGTGCGGACGCTGACGGTCACGCCCGGCATGGTCGAAGGGGTTGTCTCCGCGTCGGGCATTGTCTCCGCAGCGCCGGGGGCCGACTGGGTGATCACTGCGCCCGAACCGGCGCGGATCCTCGAGCTCCCGAAAGCTGAGGGGGATCGCGTCAGGCCAGGCGACCTGCTGGTCCGGTTTGAAGTGCCCTCATGGACGGCAGACGTCGCCTCGCGAAAGGCGGAGGTCGCGCAGGCCCGCGCGCGCGTCGAGAACGCCCGCGCATCCGTGACCCGCCTGACCACGCTCGTCGAACACGGTGTCGCCGCGCAGAAAGAGCTCGAGGACGTCAAACGCGATCTTTCCGAGGCGCAAGCTGCCGAGGCGCAGGCCGGCGCCGGCGCCCAGGCCGCCGCAGTCCTCGCCGCGCGCGCAGTCGTCCGCGCCCGCTTCCCCGGCGTGATTGCGAAACGCAGCCACAACCCGGGCGACATGGTCGAGGCCACATCCGCCGACGTGATTCTGCGGGTGATCGATCCTTCCACGCTCCAGGTGACGGCGGCCGTCGCGATCCCGGACCTGGCGCGGGTCCAGGACGGACGGCCGGTTCGCATTCTCGTCGCCGGGCGTGATGCCCCAGAACCCGGCAAGGTGCTGACGAATCCCGCGGCGGTCGATCCGAGTGGTGTGTCCGCCGACGTCCGCATCGCCTTCAGCGCCCCGACACGGATGGCCGTCGGCACGCCGGTTCGGGTCGAGATCGTTGCCGAGCAGCGCCCCGCCGCTCTGGCGGTGCCGATCGAGGCGGTGCTGCGCGAGAGCGACGAGGCCTTCGTGATGGTGGCCGGGGCCGACAACAAGGCGCACAAGCGCAAGGTGACGCTTGGCCTCGCGACGGTCAAGCTGCAGGAAATTACCGGCGGCCTCAAGGCCGGCGAATCGGTCATCGTGCAGGGTCAGCAGGGCCTTCCTGACGGTGCCGCCATCACGCAGGACAAATGAGCCTCGCCACGCTCATCGACCGCTACGGCGGCGCCATCGTCACCGTCACCGTGGTGCTCGCCGCCGCGGGGCTGTGGAGCGCCTTCTCGCTGCCGAGCGACATCTATCCGCCGCTCGTCTTTCCCCGCGTCGTCGTCATCGGTCATAGCGGGACGATGCCGGCGCGCTCGATGATGCTCATCGTGACG
>JANPCT010000510.1:0-7916 GCA_031431095.1 Acidobacteriota bacterium
TCATCGCCTCGCGCAGCGCCTGAATTATTTTTATTCTTTTGTAAAAGGTATCTTTGGTTTTAACTGAAACAATCAGATCCAGGTAGCGCTGCCGGTAGCGCGTTTCGATGTCCTGCAGCCCATGCCACTTCTCCGGCATCGGAATGAAGCACTTGGCGAGGAATTCGAGGCTCGCCGCCCAGATCGTCAGCTCGTTGGTCCTGGTGCGGAACAGGTGCCCCGCAACACCGACGAAGTCGCCGAAATCCAGGAGCTTGAAGATCGCGAAGTCGCGCTCACTGAGCGCATCCTTGCGCACGTAGACCTGGATGCGGGCGCGGCCGTCGGAGATGACGAGAAAGTTGGCCTTGCCGAAGCTGCGGATCGCCAGGACGCGGCCCGCCGTCGTGGTTTCGACCTTGTTCGCCTCGAGCTCTTCGCCGGTTTTCGCGGTATGCGCGTCGGCCAGCTCGCCGATCGTATGACTGCGCGTGAAGGCGTGCGGATAGGCGCTGACGCCGAGGCGCTGCAGCTCCTCGAAGTTCGCCCGCCGCTGCCGCAGCTGGTCGGATTCCTTCTGCTGGTCGGTCTGCTGCTGTTCTTCAGTCATCTCTTTAGGCTGCACGCACCGACGGATTGATTACTGAGCTCACGACCGTCACGGGGCTCACGGCTCTCACGAAGATCACGCAGGCCACGGAGACCCACCAAGGCGCCAAACGCAGAGTTCACAACCGCGCAGACAACTATCCACAATCCGTGGCTCGTCTCACTCCCGCCCCAGGGTTTTTCTCACGGCATCCAGCACGCCATTGATGAACGGCACCGGCTCTTCTCCGCTGAACGTGCGCGCGAGCTCGAGCGCCTCGTTGATGATCACCTTGCCGGGCGTCCCGACCTCGGTCAACAACTCATAGATGGCCAGCCTCAGCACGAGGCGGTCGATGATCGCGGTGCGCTCGATGCGCCAGTTCTTCAGGTGCGCGGCAATCAGCTGGTCGATCTCGGCGACCCGGCCGACGGTGCCGGCGACCAGCGCGTTGGCGAACGTCCGTCCGAGCTCGTCGACGACGACGGCGGGGACGGCGTCGGCGTGCTCATCCTCGGGTGACGGGGGCGCGTCGCGGCCCGGCCAGTAGGTCCGGACGGCTTCGTCCGCCGAGGCGCGGCCGACCTCCGCCTGATAGAGCATCTGCAGCGCCGCTTCGCGCGCCCGGTGGCGCGCCGCGCCGTCGACGCCGCTCATGCGCGGAACCCGAACGGACGATTGGGCGGCGCCGACAGCGCGCGATACAGCGTCGCCATCTCGATCGCCGCCGCCGCGGCCTCCCGTCCCTTGTTGTCGGGACCGGGACCCGACCGCGCCGTCGCCTGTTCGACGGTGTCAGTCGTCAGCACCCCGAACGCCATCGGGACGCCCGTCTCAGCGGCCGCGTCGGTGATGCCGTGCGCGACCGCGGAGGCGATGTAGTCGAAGTGCGGCGTTTCGCCGCGGATGATGCAGCCGAGACACACGACGGCGTCGAAGCGGCCGGCTTCGGCGGCGGCGCGAGCCGCTTGCGGAATCTCGAAGGCACCCGGCACGGTGTACACCTGCACGTTCGAGGCGCCCGCCTCCCGCAGCGCCGCGGTGGCGGCATCGCGCAGGCTGTTCGTGATCTCCACGTTGAAGCGGGATACGACGACGGCGAAGCGGAATGCGGTTGCGTCGGCGAGCGGCGCCGCCGGCTGATCGGGTCCTCGCATGCCTTATTGGCCCTTGAACGCGGGCTTGCGCTTCTCGAGGAACGCGGCCGTCCCCTCACGCATGTCCTCGGAGCTCGCGACCAGTCCGAACAGTGTCGCCTCGAACACCTGCGCCTGCGGAAACGGCATCTCGACGCCCTTGTGCACGGCTTCGAGAATGTAGCGGACCGCGAGCGGCGCCTTCGCCGCCAGCGCCGCGGCGAGCTTCTTCGCTTCCGCCATCAGATCCGCGCCGGCAACGACACGGTTGACGAGCCCCAGGCGAAGCGCTTCCTGCGCCGGGACCGGATCGCCGGTCAGCAGCAGTTCGAGCGCGCGCCCCTTACCGATGATCCGCGCCAGCCGCTGCGTGCCGGCATACCCCGGGATGATGCCCAGGTTGATCTCGGGCTGTCCCAGCCTGGCGGTGTCGGCGGCAATCCGCAGCGTGCAGGCCATCGCCAGCTCGCAGCCGCCGCCGAGGGCGTAGCCGTTGATCGCCGCGATCACCGGCTTGCCCATCTGCTCGATGAGGTCGAGCACCGCCTGCCCGGCAATGGCGTGCTCGCGGCCCCCGGCCGGGGTCTGCACGGCGAGCTCGTTGATATCGGCCCCGGCGACGAACGACTTCTCTCCCGCCCCGGTCAGAATCACGGCGCGCACCGCCTCGTCCTGCTGCAGCTCGAGAATGGCGCGGCGGAGCTCGTCCAGCGTCTGGGTGTTCAGCGCGTTGAGCACCTTCGGACGATTGATGGTGAGGATCGCGAACGATCCTTCGCGGTCGACGAGCAGGTTCTCGAAACTCATGCTTACAACGGGAACGGAAACATCAGCCAGCCCAGGACGAAGGCGGCGGCGATGAACCCGCCAAGCATCATCGCGCCGGTCTTGAGCTGCTCGCGAGGACCAGCGCGCAGCAGCACGGCGAACACCACCGACACGAAGAACGCGTAGAGCACCATCAGCAGGAAGTGGCTTGTCGTCATCACGGCTTCCGTCCGAGGGCGATGTCGAAGGCGTCGAGAATGACCAGGAAATTCAGCAGGCCGGCGGTCATCAGGAAGGTGTTGCCGTACTCGTACGCGGCCGCGGTGACGTTGCCGGCGCCGGCGTCCATCAGGCGCGCCAGGACGTAGGGCGCGCCGATGCCGCGATTCGCGATCGCCCCGAGGAAGACGAGCGGGTCGGACAGTTCGAGCGGAAACAGCCGTCCCTCGAGCCACAAGCCCACCGCGAACATCAGCGGCAGCGCGATGAGAAAGACGATCCCTTTTTGCCGACGGCCCTGGAGCAGGTGGCCGGCCCCTGGAACCAACCACGCCAGCACGCAGACGAACGTGAGCCGGCCCGGCTCGGCCGCGACCCGGGGACGCTCCGCTGGAGTGGATTTCACGCTCATTCGATCAACGCATTCTATCACCCGGTCGAGCCGGCCTGACGCGCCGGGGACGGCCGCGCGTGACTGAGTGCAGTGATAAGGAGCCATGCGGCCACGAATCCGAGGGGAACGGCCGCGCCGAACCGCACCGCGTTCGGCGGATGCGCCAGACCCGCCATCTCGATGCCCCAGCTGAAGAAGGTCGGCAGTGCCGCGATGGCGGCGAGCCGCCGCGCGCGTTGCGCCGAGAGACCCGCTGCAACCAGCAACGCCAGCGGTCCGGCGGCAGCGGCCCCGGCGTACAGCCCGGTGCACCGCGCGCACACCGGCATGGGACGGCCGCGAATCCAGAAGCAGCGCTCGGGACGCTGATGACAAATGTGTCCGCCCGCACCGTAGAGCGCCGCCGCGCCGATCGAGAACGCCGGTCGTGGTGACGCCAGCGCGACTGGCGCGCTGAGGAGCGCGGCCATCCACAGAACGGCCGCCGCTGCCAGGAACCGCGCACTCATTTCACGACCACGCGCACGCCGCCGTTACAGCGAACCGAAGTGTGTACGGTAGCGGGTCTGGAACTCATCCCAGGTATAGGCGTGGCTCTGGCCGCCGAGATGTTCCAGCGCATAGGTTGCCGCCATCGATCCCAGACGGCAGCCAATCTCGAGGTCCGCGCCCATCGCGATCCCTTTCAGCAGACCGCCGCGAAAGGCGTCGCCGACGCCGGTCGGATCGACGACGCTGTGCGGCGGCACGGCGGGGACGGCGACGTCGCGCGTGCCGAAACGGACCGTCGAGCCGTTTTCGCCGCGCGTCACGATCAGAGCGCCGGTGTGCTCGAACACCGCGTCTTCGTCGAGCCCGGTCTTCTGGCGAATCAACTCGAACTCGTAGTCGTTGCAGATGACGATGGCCGATCCGCGCAGCCCGGACAACAGCTCGTCGCCGTTCATGCGCGCGCACTGCTGCCCGGGATCCCAGACGAACGGAATGCCGATGGCCCGGCACTCCTCCGCGTACTGGACCATCGCCGCGGGATCGTTCGGCGAGATGATCACCATGTCGCACCCCTCGACGGTGCGGAACGACAGCTCGCCGGCGTTGGCCATCGCGCCGGTGTAGAACGACGCGATCTGATTGCTCTCGCAGTCCGTGCTGCAGAAGAACGAGGCGGTGAACTTGTCTTCCACCTGCTTGACCAGCGAGGTGTCGACCCCGGCGGCCTCGAGCCAGCGGCGGTAGTCGTCGAAGTCCTGCCCGGCCGTCGCCATGAGACGCGGCCGCTCGCCCAGCAGCGCGAGCGTATACGCGATATTCGGCGCGCAGCCGCCGCGCCGCTTGTCCATCGAATCGACCAGAAAGCTGAGACTGACCCGCTGCATGTGCTCGGGCAGGAAGTGCTCGGTGAACTTCCCCGGGAACGACATCAGGTAATCGAACGCGATGGATCCGGTGATGACTGTTGACATGGTGTTGTGGATACTTCGGCTTTCGACCGTTAGGTCATGTACTTTCGGATGATCGGCGCCAGCTCCTGCTTCACACGATCGGGGACCGCTTCAGGACGGGTGATGATGGCATGCTGCAGCGCGTTGGCGCATTCACAGGTGCGGGCGTAGGGCAGGCGCGACACGGCCTCGGCGATCACCGCCTGCGCAACTGTCGCGTTCGCGACGAGGTTCTCGACGATCATGTCCACCGTCACCGAGTCGTGGTCAGGATGCCAGCAATCGTAGTCGGTGACGAGCGCGATGGTGGCGTAACAGATCTCCGCCTCGCGCGCGAGCTTGGCCTCCTGCAGGTTGGTCATGCCGATGATGTCCATGCCCCAGGCGCGATACAGCTTCGACTCGGCCAGCGTCGAGAACTGCGGGCCCTCCATGCACACGTAGGTGCCGCCCTTGTGGACCGTCGCGCCGACCTTCCTGCAGGCGTCGTGCGCGATGTCCCCCAGCGGGCCGCAGACGGGATGCGCCAAGGCGACGTGCGCGACGAGCCCGTTGCCGAAGAACGTGCTGACGCGCCCCCTGGTGCGATCGAAGAACTGGTCGGGAATGACGAGATGCTGCGGCACATACTGCTCCTGCAGCGAACCCACCGCGCTCGCCGACAGGAGGTACTCGACGCCCAGCAGCTTCATGCCGAAAATATTGGCGCGGTAGTTGAGTTCGGTCGGCATCTGCTTGTGCCCGGCGCCGTGCCGGGCAAGGAATGCCACCCGCTTGCCGCGCAGCGTCCCGACGAGATACGGACCGGAGGGATCGCCGAACGGGGTCCCGACCGTGCGCTCTTCCCGATCGGTCAGCTCCGCCATGTCGTAGAGGCCGGATCCGCCGATGATGCCGATGGTAATCGCTTCGTTCATGTGATGGCTGACGCGGGCTGAGGGTTATGAGTGTGTAGCAGTGCGAGCCGTCACGAAAGGGGTTCCACGTACAAGCGCCTGTCTTTCCGCCGGATGATCCCCGCCGCGACGACGGGATCGTGTTCGAAGAACACGATGTACTCGCGATCCACCGCTTCCTCGACGAAGACGCGCTTGAACTCCAGCGTTTCCATGGGATAGAGGTCATAGCCCATGATCCAGGGCACGTCCACATGCGCCGTCGTCGGGATCAGATCCGCGGCAAAGACCGCCGTCCTGCTTTCGGATTCCAGGTAGATGATGTGGTGAAACCGCGTGTGGCCGCCGGTGCGGCGCATGCGTATCCCCGGCGCCACGTCCGCATCGTCCGGCAGCAGCGTCAGAACTCCGGCCTCCTGCAGCGGCACATAATTCTCAGCGACGTAGCTGGCGCGGTTCCGCTCGTGCGGATGGTTGGCATCGTCCCACTCGCCGGTGTTGACCAGGTAGCGCGCGTTTGGAAAGCGCGGCGCAAGCGCACCGGATTCGTCTTTTGTCGTGAAGCCACCGGCGTGGTCGAAGTGCAGGTGCGACGCGAGCACGATGGCGATCTGGTCGGCGCGGACGCCGGCCCGCGCCATGCTGACGTCGAGACTTTCGCGCCGGTCGAAGCCGTAGATGTCGGCGCTCTTCCCGTCCATCTTGTCGCCGCAGCCGGCGTCGATGATCATCAGGGGGCCGGACGCGGGGCGCACGAGCAGCGGCCGCATCGCCATCGTGATGCGGTTGCGATCGTCGGCGGGGGCGCGTTTCTGCCACAGCGTCTTGGGGACGACGCCGAACATGGCTCCGCCATCCAGCCGGAAATAGCCGTCGAGCAGCGGCGTCAGTTCAAGATCGCCGAGTTTCATCTTTCACTTGTCATCGACCGCATCCACCCTCGAATCAGTGACGTTTTCCTCTGGCCGTGCTTCGTGCCCGCCGGCCCCTTCGAGCGGGACCTGCTTCAACTCGACGAGCACGCCGTGCGCAGACGAGGGATGGATGAAGGCGACCAGCGAACCATGCGCACCTTCCCGCGCGGTGTCGTCGATCAGGCGGATGCCTTTCGCCTGCAGATGCGCCAGCGCCGCGGCAATGTCGTCAACCCGCAGCGTGATGTGATGCAGGCCGGGGCCGCGCCTGGCGACGTACTTGGCGATGGGTGAGTCCGCCGCGGTCGCTTCGAGGAGCTCGATCGCGCACTCTCCCAGCGGCATGAAATGGGCGCGCACGCGCTGGCTCGCCACTTCCTCAGGCGCCTCGATCTCCAGGCCGAGCGCGTCGCGATAGAAGGACAAGGCGTCGTTCAAGCTCGACACAGCGATCCCGACGTGATCCAGCGTTGCTTTCATGGTCACCTGCATGCGCCCGCGTCAAGCCGGGGTGTTACTCGCCGGCCCGCGGGCCTGATCCGCGTCCTCTGCGCCATCCCCGCCCGCCTGACGCAGCGTGCGGCGGACGAGGTCGTCGACTACCGAGTAGGGATCGCTCTCCCGCGCCGCAATTCTATCCAGCATCGCCTCGAATTCACCGGCGGCGAGCACCGTGCCGGTGACGTGTTGCACGAAGCGGTGCGCCATCAGCTCCTTGACCCGGAACTCCGCGCGGGCGCGGCGGCGCTCACCGAGCGAGGCGGCGGTGTGCGCGCGGAATCGCTCGATGGCGGCGGCCAGTTCCGGCACGCCCTTGCCGGTGTTGGCTTCGGTCTTGAGGATTGGCGGCCGCCAGCGTCCGCCGCCGTAGGACTCGAGCGAAAGCACGGCTTCAACGGACGCAATCGTCCGGTCGGCCCCCTCGCGATCGGCCTTGTTGACGACGAAGATGTCGGCGATCTCCATGATGCCGGCCTTGAGGGCCTGCACTTCGTCCCCGGCGCCGGGCACGAGGACGACGATCGAAATATCGGCGGTGCGAACGATATCGACTTCATCCTGCCCGACGCCGACGGTCTCGATGAGCACGAGGTCCTTGCCGGAGGCATCGAGCACGAGCGCGGCGTCCGACGTGGAGCGCGCGAGGCCGCCGAGATTGCCGCGGGTCGCCATGCTGCGGATGAACACGCCGGCGTCGGAGACGTGCGCCTGCATGCGAACCCGGTCGCCGAGGATGGCGCCGCCGGTGAAGGGGCTGGTGGGATCGACCGCCACGACACCGACGGTCTTCCCCTCACGGCGCAGCTCGCCAATCAGTCGATCCACGAGCGTGCTCTTGCCCGCCCCGGGTGCGCCGGTGATGCCGATCAGATAGGCGCGGCCGGTCTGCGCGAAGACGCGGCGCACCACCTCGGCGCCGTGCGGCGACTCGTCCTCGATCAGGCTGATCGCGCGGGCGACGGCGCGCGGGTCCCCCCTCAGGACCCGCTCGGACAACGAAGTGGCGTGAGAATCGCTCACGATAGGAGCTGGCGGGCGATGACGAGGCGCTGGATCTCGCTCGTCCCCTCGCCGATGG
>JANPCT010000511.1:0-5602 GCA_031431095.1 Acidobacteriota bacterium
CGGTGATCGGCGGCGGCGCCATCCTGCAGCCGGTGTTGTACAGCCTCGCCGTCGAGCAGGCGCTGCAGGCGACGGTGGTGTCCGGACGACTCTTCTACTGCACATCCGCCGGCGGATTCGTCGACCACGAGATTCCAATCAACGACGCCAACCGGCGCATCGCCCTCGAAGCGCTGGAAATCGTCGACCGCGCCATCGAACTGGGATTCATGCCCGCCGCCCCCGCGTCACGAGCCTGCACGTGGTGCGACTTTCTGTCGGTCTGCGGCCCCGACGAGCCACGCCGCGTCGCCAACAAGTCACCCGACAAGCTCGGCGATCTCCACGCGCTCCGGGAGAAGCCCTGAGCCATGAGCCCTGAACCATTCTCGAGCCTCGGGTCCGTGCCACCATTGCGGGACGCTCCGGCGCGTCGCGCCATCGTTGCCGCCCTCGACGAGACGCTTGTCGTCGAGGCCGCCGCCGGCACCGGAAAGACCACCGAGCTGGTGAACCGCATCGTCCGCATCCTCGCGAGTGGACGGGCGGAAGTGCGCGGCATCGTCGCGGTGACGTTCACCGAAAAGGCCGCGGGCGAGTTGAAGCTGCGCTTGCGGGAGGCGCTGGATCTGGCGCGCACCGACGCCCTGCCGGGCGAGGCGGAGTTGCTCAACCAGGCGCTGCAGTCGCTCGAAGAAGCGCACGTCAGCACCATCCACGGCTTCTGCGCCGAGCTGCTGCGCGAGCGGCCGGTGGAAGCGCGCGTCGATCCACTCTTCACAGTCCTCACGGAGTCGCAGGCGCAGCGGTTCTTCGATCAGGCATTCGGGTCGTGGATCCAGGCGCAGCTCCAGGATCCACGTGAAGGCGTGCGGCGAGCGCTGCGCCGGTCCATCTGGCAGGGCTTCGGCAACATAGCGCGGGAGGACACGCCCATCGAGCGGCTCCGCCGCGCCGCATGGGACCTCGCGCAGTGGCGCGACTTCGACGGCGCCTGGACGCGGCCTGCGTTCGATCGCATCGGCGGGATCGATCGACTGATCGCGCAGCTCCACCAGTTCGCGGCGTTGACCGAGTCGCCGTCGTACGCGAAAGACACCTTGTATCTCGACACGGCCCCGGCGCGGCATCTGGCCGCGGAGATCGCGATGCAGAGGTCCTTCCGGGAGAGCCGTGTGCCCGGCGCGCAGGCGGAGGAGGAAGCCGACTACGACGGTTGGGAAGCGCGGCTCGTGGATCTGTCGCGCGATCGCAACTTCTCCAGGTTGCGGCACGGCCGCGGACCGGGCTACAAGACCGGCGTGCCCCGGCAGCGCGTCATCGACGCCTACGATGCGCTCAAACCGGCGCTCGACGGATTCCGCATGCACGCCGATGCGGACCTTGCCGCCGCGCTCCAGCAGGAGTTGTCGGGCGCGATCGACAAGTACGAAGAGCTGAAGACCAGGTCTGGCGCGCTCGACTTTCTCGACCTGCTGCTCAAGGCGCGCGCCCTGGTGCGCGGCAACAGTGACGTGCGGCGCGGATTCCACGCGCGGTTCACCCACATGTTCGTCGACGAATTCCAGGACACGGACCCCCTCCAGGCCGAGATCCTGCTGCTGCTCGCTTCGAGCGAACCGGAGCAGGACGACTGGCGCAGCGTCGTCCCGGTGCCCGGCCGGCTGTTCATCGTCGGCGATCCGAAGCAGTCGATCTACCGGTTCCGGCGCGCCGATGTCGGTATCTACCGTGACGTCTGCGAGCGGCTGGTGAAAGCCGGGGCGTTGCCGGTGAAACTCACCACCAGCTTCCGGAGCGTGCCGCAGATCCAGGCCTGCGTGAACGCCGCGTTCGCGCCGCTCATGACCGGCGACGCGGTGACGCTGCAGGCGGACTACGTGCCGCTGTCGCCGCATCGCGCCGATATCGCCGGACAGCCCGCCGTCGTCGCGCTGCCGGTGCCGGAGCCATACGGGGTGCGGAACCTGTCGGCTGTGAAGATCGAGCAGTCGATCCCCGATGCGATCGGCGCCTTCATCGACTGGGTAATCACCGACAGCGGCTGGAAGGTCAGCGGCCGTGCGGCAGCGTCCGGCGCGGCGACGTCGCCCGTGCAAGCGCGCGACATCTGTATCCTGTTCCGCCGCTTCCTCAGCTTCGGTGAGGACATCACCCAGCCATACGTTCGCGCGCTGGAGGCACGCGGAGTGCGCCACGTGCTCGTCGGCGGCAAGTCATTTCACGATCGCGAGGAGGTCGAGACACTGCGCGCCGCGCTGTCGGCGATCGAGTGGCCGGACGATGAGCTTGCCGTGTTTGCGGCGCTGCGCGGGGCGTTGTTCGCCCTCGGCGACGAAGAGCTGCTCGAATGGAAACAGCGGTTCAGAGTCTTCCATCCGTTCCGGATCCCGGTCGTCGAGGCGCAAGCCGCCGGACTGCGGCACCTTGCACCCATCGTCGAGAGCCTGCGCGTTCTCCAGCGGCTGCACCGGCGCCGCAACTACCGCCCGGTCGCGGAGACAATCCAGGACCTGCTCGAGGCGACGCGCGCGCATGTCGGCATCGTCCTGCGGAGCGCCGGCGAGCAGGCACTCGCCAACGTGCTCCATGTCGCGGATCTGGCGCGGGAATACGAGGCCGGTGGCGGCCTGTCCTTCCGCGGCTTCGTCGACGAGCTCCGTGACGCGTCGGAGAGCGCCCAGGCCGGAGAGGCGCCGATCCTGGAGGAGGGCAGCGACGGTGTGCGACTGATGACCGTGCACAAGGCCAAGGGACTCGAGTTTCCGATCGTCGTGCTTGCCGATCTCACGTGCAAGCTCGCGCGCGCCGAGGCCGGGCGGTGGCTCGATCCCGGCCACAATGTCTGCGCCCTCAAGCTTGGCGGGTGGGCGCCGATCGACCTCCTTCTTCACGATGCGGAAGAATCGTCCCGCGATCGCGCCGAAGCGGAGCGGCTGACGTACGTGGCCGCAACGCGCGCGCGCGACATCCTGGTGGTCCCCGTGATCGGCGACGCGCCGTACGACGGCGGCTGGCTCGACCCGCTGGTTCCCGCGATTTATCCGCCGGAGTCGACGCGCCGCGATCCGCAGCGGGCTCCTGGTGTGCCGGTGTTCACGTCGAAAGATTCCGTGCTGCTCCGGCCGGAAGGCGATCCCGCCTCGCCCAAAACAGTGGCGCCGGGGACTTTTCACTTCGGCACATCGGTCGATCGCCTTCGGTCCCCGGGTGTTGGCGGCCGCGGTCGATCGCCTGACGACGTGCCGGCTCCTTCCGCCGATCGAGAAGCCTACGCTGTCACGTGGTGGGATCCGCGTGCGCTGTCGCTTGGGGCCGTCTCGACGTTCGGCCTGCGGCGCGACGACCTGATCGTGAAGGACGGGGACATGTTCGCGGTCGAGGATCGCCTTGCCGATTACGAACGGTGGCGGGACGAGCGCGCGGAGGTGATCGCCAAAGGCGCGCAGCCCGCCGTGCGACTGCAGACGGCAACCGCGTGGGCGGCAGATGCGGCGCGCCTCGGGATCGACGAGGCGCTGCTCGATACGCCTCCCGGCGTCATCGAGATTGTCAGGATTGCGGGTGCGGAAAAGCGGCCGCGGGGGCCGCGGTTCGGGACGCTCGTGCACGCCGTCCTGGCCAGCGTGCCACTCGACGCCACCGCGTCTGCAATCGAGCGCACCGCCGACACCCAGGCGCGGATTCTCGGTGCGGTTCCCGCCGAGGAGATCGCCGCCGCCGTCGTCGTTGCCGGTGCCGTGCTGAAACACGACGTGTTCGCCCGCGCCCGCGCCTCGGCGTCGGTGACGCGCGAGACGCCGATATCGTGGCTGCATCAGGACGGCACGCTTATCGAGGGTGTTCTCGACCTTGCGTTCGATGAAGGCGGCCGGACCATCGTCGTCGACTTCAAAACCGACTACGAACTCGCGGCGGGCGAAACGCGATACCGCGCGCAGTTGCTGCAATACGTCAACGCTGTTGCTCGTGCCACGGGACGTCCGGCTTCAGGCGTCCTCCTGCGGGTCTAGCTGGAGGACTGCCTGACTCCACGCCGCCGACTCCATCTGCGGAACTAGGCTAGACTCTGCCTTCGTCAACATAGATGATGATCGGCCAGCAATTCGGCCATTACGAAGTCGAGAGCCGTCTGGGCTCGGGCGGCATGGGGGTGGTGTACCTCGCCCGCGACGTCCGGCTGGCTCGCCGGGTCGCCATAAAGGTGCTGGCGGACGGACTCGTGGCGGACGAGCTGGCCCGAGTCCGCTTCCGCCGCGAAGCGCAGGCGCTATCCCGGCTCAATCATCCCAACATCGCCACCATCTACGACTTCGACCAGCACGACGGGCGCGACTTCCTGGTGATGGAATACATCGACGGGCGGTCGTTGCGCGACGTCGGGCCCGAACCGCTGCCACCTGGCGAAGTCGTGCGGCTCGGCACGCAACTGGCCGAAGCACTCGTGGCGGCGCATGGCGCGGGTGTCATTCACCTGGACCTGAAGCCCGGGAACATGATGCTGACCGCCGATGGGCGGCTGAAGGTGCTGGACTTCGGCATTGCCCGGCTGCAGGCGCCCGATTACGGCGACGCTTCGACTCAAACCAGAGCCCACGACACCGGCACCGCCGCTGCGAGCGCCGCCGGGACACCGCCGTACATGGCGCCCGAACAGGTCGCGGCCGGTCCAGTGGATTCGCGGACCGACATTTATGCGGCGGGGGCCACGCTCTACGAGCTTGCCACCGGCCGCCGCGTCTTCGACAAGCCGCGGGGCGCCGGCCTGTACGAAGCAATCCTTCGCGACAGGCCCGCGGCGCCGAGCCGCCATAACGGCGACATTCCCCCGACACTGGACCTGGCGCTGTTGAAGGCGCTCGAGAAGCTTCCATCCAGACGCCAGCAGAACGCGCAGGAGTTGCTGCACGACATCCGTCAGGCGGCCATGACTGACGTCGCGGTCAGCTCCCGCAGGGACCGCAACTGGAGCCGCCGCGACGTCGTGGTGACCGCGGCCGGGCTCATCGCCGCGTTGGCGCTGACGGGCTACGTGATGTGGCCGGCCCCGGTCCGCGCCAGGTTTCACGCGCGCGACTTCGTGCTCGTCGGCGATCTCGACAACCGCACCGACGATCCCCTCCTCGCGCGAACGGTGCAGGAGGCGCTGTCGATTTCGCTGCAGCAGTCCCGTTTCGTCAACCTGGTCTCGCGCGATCGCGTCGCCGAGGCGCTGACGCGCATGAAGCGGCCGGCGGGCGCGGCGATCGACGAAGCGACCGGCCGCGACATCTGCCAGCGTGAAGGCGTCCCCGCGCTGGTTGGCGGATCGGTGACGCGCAGTGGCAGCACCACGCGCATTGCCGTGCGCGTGATCGAGGCGGGCAGCGGCGGGGTGCTGTTCGTGGGGACGGCGGAGTATCGCAAACCCGAGGAGCTGTTCGCGCGGGTTGACGAACTGTCGAGAGATCTGCGCGAGCACCTCGGGGAATCGCTGGACGCCATCGCGACATCGTCCGCCCCGCTGCAGAAGGTGACGACCCAGTCGACGGAGGCGCTGCGTCACTACACCGCCGCGGTCCAGGCGCGCGCCACCGGCGAGTTCGATCGCGTCGAAGCGCCACTGCTGGCGGCGCTGGAGCTG
>JANPCT010000512.1:0-1749 GCA_031431095.1 Acidobacteriota bacterium
TGCTGCAAGCCGACGGCGGCCCCGCAGTCCGTCAGCGCGTGGTCATTCAGGCGGGCGTAACCTCGTCCGTCCTTGCACCCGTGGCCACCGCGAGCGCAGGGCCGGTCTCGGGTTGGTTGTCGGTGAAGGCCCCCTTTGCAATCGAGATCCGCGAGGGCGGGCGCCTGATTGGAACCACCGAAGCGGACCGCATCATGATGGCGGCCGGACGCCACGACCTCGAGCTGGTCAACGAGCCGCTCGGGTATCGCGTCGCCCGCAGCATCCAGGTGCCGGCCGGCAAGGTGACTCCACTTTCGGTCGAGTTGCCGCAGGGCGTCGTCAACATCAACGCATCGCCGTGGGCCGAGGTCTCAATCGACGGCCGGCGCGTTGGTGAGACGCCGATCGGCAACCTGCCGATGTCCATCGGACCCCACGAAGTCGTCTTCCGTCATCCGCAGCTCGGCGAAAAGCGGCAGGCCGTCTCGGTCACCCTCAAGGCGCCGGTCCGGCTCAGCATCGACATGAAGCAGTAGAGGAACATCATGGCAACACCCGCTCGACGACTCATCGCTCCATTCCTGCTCGCGGCATCGTTCGCGCATGGCGCGTTCGGCCAGGTGCCGGGGCGCGACGTCGTGGGTCCTGCGCGCGACCTCTATGCCTCGGCCCGCTACGACGAGGCACTCGCCGTGCTGAACGATCTGCGTCCTGCCGACGCGGCAAACGCCATTTCGGATCGCAAGTCGATCGAACAGTATCGGTCGCTCTGTCTTCTCGCGCTCGGCCGTGGCACCGAAGCGGAGAGCGCGATCGCGGCGGTCGTGACCGCGGATCCGACCTATCAGCCGGGCGAAGTCGAGGCGTCCCCGCGCGTGCGCGCCGCCTTCTCCGACGTGCGCCGCCGGCTGCTGCCCGACATTGCCAGCAGCCGCTACGGTGACGCGAAGGCGCTCTTCGATCGCAAGGAATATGTCGTTGCGGCGCAGGGCTTCCGGCAGGTCGTTACGCTGCTCGACGACCCTGACATGGGCGGCAAACTCACCGATCTGCGAACGCTCGTCAGCGGCTTTCTCGATCTGTCGGTTGCCGCGTCGGCGCCGCCGCCTGAGCCGCTCAAGCTGGTCGTCGCCGCTCCGCCGCCCGTCTTTTCGCAGCCCGATCCGAACCGCGTTTACAACCTGCAGGACCGCGACGTGACGCCGCCGACCGCAATCCGGCAGGACATGCCGCGGTTTACGCCGATGATGAAGCTGCAGGCCAAGGAACGCGGCGTCGTCGAAATTGTGATCGATGAACAGGGGCGGGTCACGTTCATCAGCGTCCGCCAGTCGGTGCACCCGATGTTCGACTCCGAGCTGGTGACGCTCGGCAAGGAATGGCGCTACCAGCCGGCGATGTTGGCAGGCAAGCCCGTCCGCTACCGCAAGATGATCCAGATCAACGTCAAACGCGAGGAGTGAGCCTGTCCGCATCAGGGGTGTAAAACGTCCTAGTTGCGGCTCAACCGCGGACACGCTCAAAGCGATCTACCGGGTGTCCGGAGATGGCAGCGAACTCGCAGTCCTCTCTGTATGACGACACGCGTTTCGCTGGCTGAGCTGGCCGCACAAGACATTCAACTCCGACCGGCTGAGGCGGTGGCCATCGTTTCGGAACTCTGCCGCCAGTATTCCCGCGAGCAACTCCACGGCATCCCTTCACCTGGTGTCATCAGGCTGACGCGGGAAGGAACGGTCGTCGCCGAAGGTCCGACCACCACCGACC
>JANPCT010000513.1:0-6620 GCA_031431095.1 Acidobacteriota bacterium
GCTGCTCGTCATCATGGGCATTGTCATCGCCGGCCTGCTGCTGTCGCTGTACCTGCCGTTGTTCAATTTGTCATCGGCCCTGAGCAGTTAGACCGACGGAAAAAGAGTAGCCATGGACGAGACCCCCTCGAACGTCGTCACCGCGGAGCATACGGAGCTGTATGCCGACACCGGCACGGCGGAGATTTCGGCCGCCGAGGCCGCCGCGGAGATCGCGCAGGCGCGCCGGCTCGCGGAGCGTTACCGGCTACCGTTCCTCGACCTCGCGCACTTCAACATCGACCACGATCTGTTCCGCACGATTCCGGCGGAGCTGATGCTGCGTTATGGCTTCGTGCCGTACGGGCGCGACGGCAGCGCGCTCGTCATCGTGGTCAGCGACCCCACCGACCTGCCGATGATCGACGAGCTGGGGATGCTGCTTGGCATGCCGATCAAGGTGATGGTGGCGCCGGCGTCCGCGATCCAGGCCATCCTCAAGAAGAGCGAGAGCTCGACGCGCGTCCTCGAGGACGCGACCGAGAGCTTCCACTTGCAGATCCTTCACGAGAACGACGAGGGGGACGAGCAGCTGACCGTCGAGAAGATGACCGCGGACGCCAGCCCGGTCATCCGCCTCGTCGACACGACGATCTACACGGCCATCCAGCGGCGCGCGAGTGACATCCATATCGAGACGCAGGACGATGCGGTGCACGTCAAGTACCGCATCGATGGCGTGCTGCAGTCGGCGATGCGGCCGATCGACAAGCGCTTTCACAGCACGATCATCTCGCGCGTGAAAGTCATGGCCGAGCTCGACATCGCGGAGAAGCGCATCCCGCAGGACGGCCGCTTCAAGCTGCGCCTGCCTGGGAAGACCATCGACTTCCGCGTCTCGGTCATGCCGAGCGTGCACGGCGAGGACGCGGTCATCCGTATTCTCGACAAGGAATCGATCAGCGAGCAGTTCCACGAGCTCCGCCTCGATATCCTCGGATTCCCCGATGCGGAGTTGAAGCGGTTCCGCAAGTACATCGCGGAGCCGTACGGGATGGTGCTGGTCACCGGTCCGACCGGGTCGGGCAAGACGACGACGCTGTACGCGGCGCTGTCGGAGATCAAGACCATCGAAGACAAGATCATCACGATCGAAGATCCGGTCGAGTACCAGTTGCGGGGGATCACGCAGATTCCGATCAACGAGAAGAAGGGACTCACGTTCGCCCGCGGCCTGCGCTCGATTCTGCGTCATGACCCCGACAAGATCATGGTCGGGGAAATCCGCGACAACGAAACGGCGCAGATTGCGATCAACTCGGCGCTGACCGGGCATCTCGTCTTCACGACGGTTCACGCCAACAACGTCGTCGACGTGCTGGGCCGGTTCCTCAACATGGGCGTCGAGGCGTACCAGTTCGTGTCCGCCCTGAACTGCGTCCTGGCGCAGCGGCTGGTGCGGAACATCTGCGTCCACTGCAAGCGGCCGGCGCGGGTGTCCCGCGCATACCTCGTCGAGTCCCAGATGGATCCCAACCTCGCCGACAGCGGCCTGTTCTTCGAGGGGGCCGGCTGTATCGAATGCGGCGGCACCGGGTTCAAAGGGCGCACCGCCATATGCGAATTGCTCGACCTGACCGATAACATCAGGGAGATCATCCTGGCGCGCCGGCCGAACTCCGAGATCAAGAAGGCGGCGCGCGACGAAGGGATGAAATCGCTGCGGGAATCCGGCGTCGAACGGGTCCTCGAGGGGGTTACGACGCTGCGCGAAATCAACAAGGTGACGTTCGTCGAATGAGTCCACTGCCCGGCTTTCTCGTCAGCCCGCCGCCGTCCGTCGGCGTCGAAATCGCGTCCGATCGGGTGACCGCGGTGTCGCTGGTGCGGCAGGCGAACAGCTGGATCATCGGCGCGCACGGCACCGAGCGCCTGGCCCCCGGCGTCGTCACCCCGGCGCTCAATGCGGTGAACGTCCACGATTCGCGGGCCGTGTCCGCGGCGCTCCGGTTGGCGTTCGACAAGCTGGGCGCCAGGCCGCGGCGCGTCGCGCTGGTCATTCCGGACACCGCGGCGAAGCTGTCGCTGCTGCGGTTCGAGAAAGTGCCCGCCGATGCGGACCTCGATCAGCTGATTCGCTGGCAGATGCGGAAGGCGGCGCCGTTCAAGCCGGAAGACGCCGAGATCTCGTGGGCGCCGGCCGCGCCGATCGCCGGCGGCGGCCGGGAGTACCTGGTGACGCTCGGCCGCCGGGACGTGATTGTGAGCTACATGAAGGCATGCGCCGACGCCGGCGCGTCGGCAGGGCTGGTCGACCTGGCTTCGCTGAACCTGATCAACGCGGCGCTGGCGTCGGGCGCCGCCGCGACAGCAGGCGACTGGCTCGTCGTCCATGTCGCGGCCGATTACGCCACGCTGGCGATCGTTCGCGACCAGCAGCTGATTTACTTCCGCACGCGGCAGCTCGAGTCCGACGCCGATCTCGCGGATCTCGTGCACCAGACCGCCATGTATCACGAGGACCGGCTGAGCGGCGGGACCTTCGCGCGAGTCGTGCTCTCGGGTGCCGGCGCCGCGCCCGACGATGCCGGCCGCGACACGGCGGAGCGGAACGCGCGGTTACGACGCACCCTCGAGGAGCGGATGAACGTGAAGGTGGAGACGCTCGACTTCCGCGGCACCGCGGGCATGCGCGATCGTATTGGCGCCGGCAGCGGGCTGCTCGACCTGCTCGCGCCCGCGGTCGGCGTCGTCCTGCGAGAGCAGGCCGTCTGATGCTGCGTACGAACCTGTCGACCCGGCCTTTCTATAACGAGCGAGCGGTGCACGCCGCCGCCGCCGCAGTGGCGCTGCTCGTGCTTGCCGTCACCGTCTGGCAGGGTGTGCGGGTGGTGCGGCTGTCGCAAGACAAGACCGAGATGAACACCGCGATCAATCGGGACCGGACGCAGGCCGCGCAGCTCACCAGGGAAGCGCAACTGACGCGTCGCGGCCTCGACCAGAAGGAACTGGGTGTCGTCGCGGCCAAGGCCAAGGAAGCCAACGACCTGATCGAACAGCGCACCTTTTCCTGGACGGCGCTCTTCAACCAGCTCAGTTCGACACTGCCGGAAGACGTCATGCTCACCGGGGTGCAGCCGCAGTTCACCGATGCGGAGACCCACGTGAATCTTGATGTGCAGGGGCGGAGCAGCGGCGACATCGACACGTTCTGGGACCGTCTCGACAAGACCGGCTCGTTTCGCGACATCCAGTGGTCCGACGTCAACGTCACCGACGAAGGCCTCCACAAGATTCGCATGACCGCGGTCTATACGCCGCCGCACGACGCGCCGCGACCGTCGCCGCAGCCCGCCGCGGTGCCGGGGGTGGCGCGATGAACCTGCAGCGTGTCATGGCGGACAAGCGGCGCCTGATCGTGCCCCTGGCAATGGCGATCGTCGCCAACATCGTGCTCTACGTCGTCGTCGTGTTTCCGCTGGGACACCAGGTGACGAGCGCGCAGAACGAGGCGAGCGTCGCGCGGGCGGAGCTGAACCGCGCCCGCCAGGACAATCAGTCGGCCAGGGCAACCGTCGCGGGCAAACAGCAGGCGGACTCGGCGCTGCAGAAGTTCTATACCGACGTGCTTCCGGCCGATCAGGGAATCGCGCGCAAGCTGACCTATACGCGGCTGGCGCAGCTCGCCGAACGGGCCGCCGTGCGCCTGGAGCACGGCAACAACGCCGTGAAACACGAAAAGGGCAGCACGCTCTCCAAGCTGACGACGACCTATACGCTGACGGGAGACTATCGCGACGTGCGCCGCTTCATCTATTCCCTCGAAACCGCGCCGGAGTTCATCATCCTCGAGAATATCGGGCTGTCCGCGTCCACCGGGGAACAGCCGCAGGCGCGCGGGCTGTCGATGAAACTCGACATCGCCACCTACTTCCGATCGGGTGATGGTGGCGAGTAGCACACCGCAGCGCCCGCGGCCCGTCTATCTGGCCCTGCTCGGCGTGATTGTCGTGCTGGTGATCGTTTATCTGGTGTGGCCGGCGGCCAGCCAACCGGCGGTGCCGTCTAATGCTGCGAGGGAGCCGCGCACCCAAGCGGGGCGGAGTGGCGCGGATGCCGCGGCGTCGGCAGGGCAGTTGGACGTGCAGCTGCAGGCGCTGAAGCAGCCGCCGCCGATACCGGACGAAGCCGCGCGCAATCCGTTCCGGTTCTATGTGAAGCCGCCGCCCCCGCCGCCCGCGCCGCCGGCAGCGGCACCGGCACGCGTGGCGACGCCGCCGCCCGCGCTGGTGGATCCCAACTACGTGCCGCCCCCGCCGCCGATTCCGCTGAAGTTCATCGGCACGCTCGAGCAGGGAAAGCGGAAGGTGGCGATTTTCTCGGACGGCCGCGGCGCACCGCTTTACGGTAAAGAGGGGGATCTCGTCCTCGGCCAGTACAAGATCGTGCGCATCGGCGTCGAGTCGGTGGTCATGGAGTACGCGGACGGCAAGGGCCGGCAGACGATTCCGATGCGCGGACAGTGACATCAGGGCAGACGGCAGAAGACGCGACGGTCAGAACTGACATATGAAACGTAAATTCACTTTTCTCGTGCTGTTCGCCCTCCTCGGCACCGCGTGCGCGTCGTCGCGGGCGTTCCGGCAGGGACAGGACGCCGTTCGCGTCAAGGACTGGGACGCCGCGGTGACGTACTTCACCAAGGCCGTCCAGGGAAATCCCGACAGTCCCGAATACAAGATCAACCTGCGGCGGGCGCAGGAAGAAGCCTCGCGGGCGCACCTGGAACGCGGGCGGGACTTCGAACAGAGGGACCAGCTCGATCAGGCCCTGAACGAATACCGCCGCTCGCTGGAATTGATCGGCACCGATCGGCTGCTGCAGGCGAAGGCGGCGGAGCTCGAGCGACGAATCCGCGAGCGGATCGAGGCGACGCGGCCCAGGCCCCGCATCGATCAGCTGCGGACCGACGCGCGAACGTTCAACGCGCCGCCGCTGCTCAACCCCGGCTCGCGCGAACCGATCCGGCTGAACTTCGGCACGTCCTCCAGCTTGCGCGACATCCTGAACTTCATCGGCACTGCGTCGGGCATCAACGTCAGCTACGATCAGGGGTTCGTCGACAAGCCCTACAGCGTCAACCTCGACGGCGTCACCGTCGAGGACGCGCTCCAGCAGGTGCTGTCCGCGAACGGCTATTACTACAAAGTCACCAACCCGCGCACGATACTTGTCATTCCCGACCAGCCGGCCAAGCACCAGCAGTACGACGAGCTCGTCGTGAAGGTGTTCTTCATCTCGCACGCTGACGCATCGGAACTGGCGCAGCTCGTCAACACCATCATGCGTATTCCGCAGATGGCGGTGCAGCCGATGGTGATGCCGAACAAGGTGGCCAACACCATCACGGTGCGCGCCACGGGGCCGGTGATGGACGTGTTCGAGCGCGTCATCCGCGCCAATGACAAGCCGCGCGCAGAGGTGGTGCTGGATATCGAGATTCTCGAGGTGAACCGCGGGCGCGTGAAGCGCTACGGGATCAACTTGAGCAATTACTCGCTCGGCCTGCTCTTCTCACCGGAGCTTGCCGCGCCCAACACCGGCTTCGCCGGCGGGGCACCGGGCGCGGCGCCGCCGTTCAACCTCAACACCATTTCGCAGGGCGTCAGCACGGCCGACTTCTATCTCGGCGTGCCCTCCGCGGTGGTCAACTTCCTCGAAAACGATTCGCGCAGCAAGACACTGGCGAAACCGCAGTTGCGCGGACAGGAGGGCCAGGCCCTGACGCTCAACCTCGGCTCGGAAGTGCCCATTCTCCAGACGACGTTCGGCCAGGCTGCGGCCGGTGGCTTTGCAACGATTCCACAGTCGTCGTACAGCTACAAGCCCGTCGGCGTCAATCTGGCGATCACGCCGCGCGTCACCTACGAAGGTGAGATCGTGCTCGACCTCTCCGTCGAGAACAACGCGATTGGGCCCGCTGTAGACGTTGGCGGCCAGTCGGCCCTGTCGTTCACGTCCCGCAAGGTGCACACGTTCCTGCGCCTGCGGGAGGGGGAGGCCAACCTGCTCGCCGGCCTGATCAAGCAGGACACGACGACCAACCGCACGGGCTTGCCGGGCATCTCCAGGATTCCCGGCTTGCGGAAGCTGTTCAGCAACAACGAAGACAGCGACCAGGACACCGACATCGTGATGCTGATCACGCCGCACATCGTGCGCGACCACGAGCTCACGAAAGAAGACGTCGGCAACATCTATATCGGCACGCAGGCCAACGTCGGGTTGTCAGGTCCGCCGCAGTTGATCGCACCGCAGCAGGATGCGATGTCCGGCAGTGCGCCCGGCACAGCCGGCGTCGCGCCGGGCACGACCGGGACGATGAACACCAATCCGACGCCCGCCGGCGTCCCCAGCCCACCTCTGGGCAGTCCTGCCGGCGTGCCGCCGACCAATCCGCCGGTGCCCGCGGGGACGACGCCGGTCCCCGGCTTCGTTCCGCCGACGTCACCGAACACGCCCATGCAGATGCCCCCGGGTGGAACGCAGCCGTCGCCGGGTGCTCCCGCTGGTGTGCCGGGAACGCCGCCGGGCGGGGCCGGAACCCTGCCGGGTGGAGGCGCCGGCGCGGCGCCCGCCCC
>JANPCT010000514.1:0-1799 GCA_031431095.1 Acidobacteriota bacterium
CCCGGGGCCGCTGGCCACGGTGTTCAGGATGATGTCCATCTCCTCACCCGCGTAGGCGGAGAGATCGACCGTCACCGGGATCCAGCGGCGTTCGGACGGGTTCTTGAACGGGTTCAGCGTCTGCTCGAACAGCTTCTCGAACGAGCGGCCGTCGGAGACGCCGGCGTAAAAGAGCACGCCGTTGCCGTCGACCGTCCAGGCTTCAGGCTTGAGGCCCAGCGACACTTTCAACCAGCCGTCGTCGGGGACGCGCACGTGAAAGGTGACCCGGCTGTTCGCGGGACCGGCGATGGCTTTCTTGGTGTCGCCGGCGAGCGTCGCGTCGATGAGTTCGAAGGATCCGCCCCGCTTCTGGGCCTGGTCGTAGAGCGCCACCAGGTCGATGCGCTCCTCGTTGCCGCGGCGGAACACCCACCATCCGGCTGCCGCGAGGAGCAGGATGACGACCGCGGTCAGGACCGCGCGATTCATCTTCATGGTCGGATAGTCTACCGTCTTTCCTTCACGGCCGCGCGCGTTTCCCGATCCGCTTCACGCCGCTTGATCGTCTCGCGCTTGTCGTGATCCTGCTTGCCCTTCGCCAGGCTGATGGCGACCTTGACGCGGCCGTTCTTCAAGTACATGCGCAGCGGGACCAGCGTCATCCCCTTCTCGACCGTCTTGCCGATCAGCTTCTTGATCTCCTGCCGGTGCAGCAGCAGCTTGCGCTTCCGCGTCGGCTCGTGATCGCTGTAGCCGCGGTTGCGATAGGCGCTGACGTGGACGTTGTAGATCCACACCTCCCCTCCCTCGATGCGCGCGAAACTGTCGCGCAACTGGACGCCGCCTTCGCGGATCGACTTCACCTCGGTGCCGAGGAGCGCGATGCCCGCTTCGAATGTCTCGATGAGGTGATAGTCGTGGTGCGCCTTGCGGTTGTCGGCAATGATCTTCTGCGCTTCTTCGCGGGCTGTTTTCGCCATCTGTCCTACAGTCTACCGACCACCAACCACTAACCTCGCAGCCAGCACGATCGCCTCGACGAGGCTGGACGGATCGGCGCTGTCCTGACCCGCGATATCGAAAGCGGTGCCGTGATCCACGGAGGTGCGGACAATCGGCAGGCCCAGGGTGACGTTGACGGCGCGGCCGAACGCCAGCAGCTTGACCGGGATCAGTCCCTGATCGTGATAACAGGCAATCACGGCGTCGAACTCACCTCGGCCCGCGCGGCCGAAGACCGTGTCGCCGGGCCACGGGCCGGTGATGTCGATGCCGCGAGTGCGCGCCGCCTCGACCGCCGGCCGCAGCACGGCTTCGTCCTCGTGTCCGATGACTCCGTGCTCGCCGGCATGCGGGTTCAACCCCGCGAGCGCGAGCCGGGCACGCGGATAGCCAAACCGCGGCATCGCTGTGGCGGCGAGCTCGATGATGCCGTCAACCAGGTCTGGCGTCAGCAGGCGCGGGACCTCCGCAATCGGCACGTGCATCGTCGCCAGCACGACACGGAGCTCCCTGGCGTAGAACATCATCGCGACGCGCGAAGATCCGGTCAGGTGCGCCAGCAGTTCGGTGTGCCCTTTCCACGGCAGACCCGCGAGGGCGAACGCCTCCTTGTTGATCGGCGCCGTGGCGATCGCGGCGATGGTCCCGGCGCGCGCGTCGGCGACGGCGGCGGCGATCGCGTCGTACGCCGCGCGCCCCGCGGCGGCGGACAGCTGGCCGACGGAAAAAGCTGACAGCTCCCCCTGCGCGCAGGGTCCATAGAGCCGCGGCTGACACACCTCTCGGACGCGCGGATCCGCCGCCGCCTTGACGGC
>JANPCT010000515.1:0-4305 GCA_031431095.1 Acidobacteriota bacterium
CCAGGCCGGCTTGCCCGACAACCTCTATCACCCGGTCAACGCGATAGCAGTAGGGCAGCTGATCGACGCCGCCAGCAGATCCGGCGTGAAGCGCGTCGTGCACTGCAGCACCGTCGGCGTGCATGGCGACGTCGGACACGCGCCGGCGAACGAAGATGCGCCGTTCAATCCCGGCGATGTCTACCAGGACTCGAAGGTTGAAGGAGAGCGGATCGCGCTCGAAGCCGCCGCACGAACCGGCGTCGAGGTGGTCATTGCCAGGCCCAGCGGCATTTACGGACCCGGGGATCGTCGTCTGCTGAAACTGTTCCGCGGCGTCGCCCGCCGCCGCTTCGTGATCCTGGGCCGCGGCGACATCTTCTATCACCTGACGTACATCGACGATCTGATCACCGGGTTTCGCCTCTGTGCCGACGTGCCCGGCGCGGCGGGACGCACCTACATTCTCGCCGGTGGTGAAGTCCCCACGTTGAACGATCTGGCGGCGCTGATCGCGAAGGAGGCCAGCGTGCCGCCGCCGCGACTGCACCTTCCCGTCTGGCCGGTGTGGCTCGCCGGCGCCGCCTGTGAAGCGCTCTGCGCGCCGTTGCGCATCGAACCGCCGCTCTACCGACGCCGGGTCGATTTCTTCACCAAGAGCCGCGCGTTCGATATCACGAGAGCGCGCGAGGAGCTGGGCTTTGCACCGGCCATCGGCCTGCGCGAAGGCATCCGAAGCACGATGGCCTGGTACCGGTCGCAGGGGTGGATTTAGCTGTCGTGACGCTCGCGATCCCATTCAAGGCGGGCAGCTCCAGAAGGCCGGTGAGATCGGCTGGCCGCCCGCGCACGGCCGGCGCGAGATCCTGATTGCCTCGCCAGAATGCGCGTCCACCTCGCGGTTATAGGTCCTGACTTTGACGGCATCGTCCGAGGCAACGACGATGCGTTCCCCGGTGACGAAGCTGACGTAGTACGCCGTCCAGAAGTCGCCGTAGGCATAGCGCACGTGTCGCGCATCGAGCTCGCGAATCAGCTCCTGCTTGAGGCCGACCGGCTGATGCACCGCGTACTCGGCCAGCACGCGAACATGAGCATTGATCGAGAGCGCGAACACCATCGTAGAGCTCATCATCCAGATGGCACGCAGCACGCGCGAGCGTTCGACGCGCAGATACCACCCGGCGAGGCCGACCGCGCCGGGCACCGAGAGCAGTTCATAACGCATCGTATAAAAGTCGACGACCCCGCATCGGCCAACCAGATAGCCGGTCAACGACAGCGCCGCCACCAGGAGCAAGTACGCGCAGAACTCGCAGGCCCAGGGGTCCGTCGCGACGTCTCCGCCGCGACGACTGGCGCGCCACCACGTGAGCCGCAGCGCCGGGATGCCCAGCACCGGCAACAACAGCAATGCGCTGCCGGTGAGGCCCTGCCGCACGCTGCTTTCGATGCCGAAGTCGGTGAGCGGCTGTGACTCGAGCCCGAAGAGCTCGGGCCAGTGGACAATGAAGATGCCGCCCACGCCGCGGCTGATGGCGGCAACGTCGAAGCAGAGCCGCTGGGCGACCTGGAGCAGGTTGTTGCCGGCGAGCGACGCCGACAGATCGGCCGTCGTCGTCCCGGGACCTGCGGCGGACGAGAAGTGACGAAGCGCGAGGAGGCCGACCCAGACAGCCGCCGCCGTAGCGAACGCGATCGCATATCGTCGCAACGCCTGGCTCGTGAACAATGTGCGGCGGGCCGCCTCGAGTACCAGCAGCGCGGCCGCTCCGTAGACGGTGAACTCGCGATTCAGGAATCCGACACCGAGCACCAGCCCGAACCAGACCGGATGCCGACGGAGGAACCAGAGGAGCAGGATGTAGAGACACGGTTCGACGTTGCCGCCGTTGGCGGTGAGAAAATGCGCCGCCGTGATCGGCGCGGCGAGCACGAAGAAAGCCGTGGCGAATGCGGCCCGCGCCTCATCCAGGCCGGCGTCGCGCGTCAGGCCTTTGAAGAGGAGAAGTGTGATGGCGAGGTTCATGACCAGCAGGGGCAGCTTCAGCGCGGTGCCGGAGGAACCGAAGACCGCCATCAGCGGCGCCGCCAGCCAGGCCTCTACGCCCAGCATGTAGGTCTGTCCGTACCAGAACACGGGAAAGGCGCGGAGCTCGCTCAGGTGTTTCGCCATCAGGCCGGTGACGGCCTGGTCGGAATCGAAATGTGACTGCGGCCACGCCACGAACACCAGTGACCTGGCCACGACGAGAGCGCACAGGATCGCGGGAATGATCCAACGGGGCATCCGGCGCACTATCATATAGCCCGCCCGCGCGATGGCGCGGGCCGACGCCGTTGGCAGTGGCCAGTTATGTCTGAAATTCCACGGGCGCAGGATCAGTTGTTCGCCGGCGCCCAGTCGTCGCGCCAGCGATATGCCGCGCTCGTCATCGGCCGCGCCGGATGGGGCGCTCTGCTGCAGTACGAGATGGTGCAGCTGCTGTCGCAGAACGTACCCGGTGCGCTTGGACTGGCGCTGCGGAAAGCCTTGTTTCCCTCGCTGCTCGGCGCCTGCGGGCGTAATGTCGTCTTCGGCCAGAACGTGGTGCTGCGGCATCCGCACAAGATCAGGATCGGCGACAACGTCGTGATCGACGATAACTGCCTGATCGACGCGAAGGGTGACAGCAACCGCGGCATCACCATCGGCAGCGGCGTGTTCATCGGCCGCGGCTCCATCCTGTCGTGCAAGAACGGCGACATCGAGATTGGCGACGGCGCCAACGTGGGGTTCACGTGCGAGGTCTTCTCCGCCAGCCGGGTGACAATCGGGCGCGACACGCTCCTCGCGGCCTACTGTTACGTCATCGGCGGCGATCACGATTTCAGCGACCCGACGGCGCCGGTGCTCGCGCAAGCCCGTCGATCCAGCGGAGTCGCGATCGGCGCGGGTGCGTGGCTTGGCGCCGGCGCCAAGGTGCTCGACGGCGTGACCGTGGGTGACGGTGCCATCATCGGCGCCGGCGCGGTGGTGCGCGAGTCGGTGCCCGACCGCGCCATCGCGGTCGGCATGCCGGCGCGCGTGGTGGGGCAGCGCGCGTGACGCCGCCGATACCCTCGATGCGGCAACCCGGCGCGCCGCGCAAATTGAACGTCCTGCAGGTCTGCGATCATCTCGGCTGGGAGGGATCGCGCATGCACGGGGTCAAGCGCCTCTTCAGCTGGATGATTCCGCGCTTCGATCCGGCGCGCTACAACGTCGCGCTGGTCAGTCTCCGCAAGAAGGACCTGTCCGAGGAGACCCTCGAGTCGATGGGGGTCGACATCTCCTACCTGCATCGATCCAGGTTCGATCCGGCGACGCTGCCGGCGCTGCTGAAGGTGATGGATCGGCAGCAGACCGACATCCTGCATCTGCACGGCTACGGCGCGACGACGTTCGGCCGCATTGCCGGGAAGTGCCGCGGGCTGCCGACGATCCTGCACGAACACGCGAACCTCACCGACACGCCGTGGTTCCAGAAGGTGGCCGATCGAATCCTGGCGCCCGCGACCGATATCGCGATCGCCGTGTCGAAGAGCACCGCGGAGTTCGTCATCCAGGCGCGGCAGATGCCTCCCGAACGGGTCAAGGTGGTGTATCTCGGCGTCCCGCTCGAGGAGTTCAGCCGGGCGCGCACTTCCGAGGCGATCGCCGCGGCGCGTCACGAGCTCGGTGTCGCACCCGACGAATTCCTGGTCGGCAGCGTGACCCGCCTGCACGACTCGAAAGGCAACTCGTTCCTCGTGGATGCGGCGAAGGCGGTTCTCAGTCAGCGGCCGAAGACGCGATTCATGGTGTTCGGAGAAGGGCCGCTGCGGCCCGAGCTCGAGGCGCAGGCTCAGGCGCTCGGCATCGCGGATCGCTTCGCATTCAGCGGCTTCGCGCGCGACGTCGCGCAGGTGGTGTCGGCATTCGACGTCAGCGTCTTTCCCTCGCTGTGGGAAGGGACGCCGCTCACGGTCTTCGAAGCCCTGGCGATGGGGAAGCCGATTGTGGCGACCGACGCTGATGGCCTCGTCGATGTGCTCACGCACGAACAGGACGCCGTCATCGTCCCCAAGCGTGACGCGGCGGCGTTGGCGGCCGCCATCGTCCGGTTGATCGACAGTCCGACCGATCGCGCGCGGCTGTCACGCCAGGCGCGTGTGACCGGGCAGCAGTACGGCATCGCCGCGTTCGTCCACAAGATGGAGCGGCTCTACGACATCCTGCACGAGGTCTCGCGCGCGACGCACCGGCGCGGTGTGCTCGATGCCGACCTGTCGTTTCTGTCGAACGGGGCGCGCGCGTGACGGTGA
>JANPCT010000516.1:0-2565 GCA_031431095.1 Acidobacteriota bacterium
GGTGTCCTAGAGGTTCCTTCTTCAGGCGGAATCCCCACTGGTGTCCTGTAGGTTCCGCCTTCAGGCGGAATCAACTCTGGTGTCCTAGAGGTTCCGCCTTCAGGCGGAACTGCGGCGGATGCCGCCGGCCACATGGGAGGCCTCCGCGATAACTCCTCCTAATCATGCAGCTTACGCCGTTCACCAGAAACAGAGCTTCGCAGGCAAGCGATATGCCTCAGTGGCGGGCATGCCGTATTTCTACCCGAAGCACCTGCCAGATTTCCCTTACAGGGGCAAGCTGTCGTACTCCCTCGAATTCACTACCGAGAAACGGGCGCCGTTGTTGAAGGACGACGCGGCGATCGACCTGGTCGTTCAGCAACTGCTCCGCGCCGGGAGTGAGCGTGGGTTCGTAATTGTGACTTACTGCCTCATGCCCGATCACGGCCACCTGGTCGTCGATGGTGAGCGCGACGAGTCCGACTGCCTGGCCTTCATTAAACTGGCAAAGCAGTACTCCGCGTACTACTTCAACCAGGCGTTTGGTCATCGTCTGTGGCAGCGCTACGGCTACGAGCGGTTTATACGAGACGACATAGAGCGGGCCTTGACGATCAGGTACCTGCTGGCGAACCCCGTGAAGGTCGGGCTCGTTCGCGATCCGCGCGACTATCACGGGCTCGGTTCCCAGCGCTACACGGTCGCCCAGTTGATGGAGATGTCGGAGTACTCCCGGGCGCACGTGCTGGGGTAACGAATTCCGCCTGAAGGCGGAAACTACAGGGGAGAAAGGATGGGATCACCGAATTCCGCCTGAAGGCGGAAACTACAGGAGAGGCACCACAGCAGGCTCAGTGCTCCCGGACCTCGATGCGTGAATTGATCGTAATTGGCGCACCGACGGTCTGCTTCTGCCCCGACGGCCACAGCACCTCGATACTGTCGACGGATTGCGCGGCGCCGAGTCCGAAGTAGAGCGGAATCAGGCTGTGTGACAAGTAACCCGAATTGCCGTCGAAGACCTTGGTGTAGGACGACCCTCCGGCTCTGACCTTGACCACCGCGCCCAGTCCGTCGCGATTCGAGGTCGTCCCCGTCAGCTTCACCTCGACATAGTGCAGCTTCGTCTTCTCGCTCAGGTTGCTGATGAGGACCATCGGCGCCGCGTTGAAGTCGTTGGTGACGATGTCGAGGTCGCCGTCGGCGTCGAGATCGAAGATGGCTGAGGAACGCGTGCCGCGGGCGCCCCAGATGGCGACGCGTCCCAGGGCACCGGCCGCGTCGGGATGCGCCTTGTCCTTGCCCGCCGCGTCGAGCTCGAACCACGGCGTGGCGACGCCGCCCTTGCGCGGCTCGACACCCAATAGGAACTCCGCGTCAACGAACCGCCGGCCGTGGTCGTTGAGCTTCACCGAATTGATCATGTAGCGTTCCGGATAGTTCATGCCCGAGGCGATGAAGGTGTCGTCGAAGCCGTCGGCATTGAGGTCTCCAACGCTCGGTCCCCATGGGCAGTAGTTCTCCGCGCCGATGGCGTCGGAGGCCTCGTGGAACTTCCCGGGCCCGTCCTTGAGAAAGAACGAGTTGCCCCAGATGCTCCTCACCCCGGTCCCGCGGAAGGAGACCGGCCACTTCATCGTCGACTTCATCCCCTCCTTCTCCGGGTCCGGGCCGATCATGTCGCTCATGTCGGAGTGCATGTCGGTGATGAAGATGTCGAGCTTCGCGTCGTTGTTGAAGTCGAACACCTTGATCCCCATCGCGCCCCACGACGTCTTCGGGAAGACCGCGCGGCTCTTGTCCACGAAGTGCGTGCCGTCGACGTTCTCGTAGTAGTGGTTGTTTCCGAGCATGTTCAACACGTACAAATCGAGAAATCCGTCGTCATTGGCGTCGATCGCGCTCGCGTCGCCGGACCACGAGATGTCCTGGAGCCCGGCCTGCTTCGACACGTCCACGAAGTGGTTGTCGCCGCCGTTGTGAAAGAGAATGCTTCGCTCGGCGCGCTGTGGGTGCAGGTGGCCCGAGAAGGCGTCACTGAACGCCAGGTAGTAGCGGGCGCCCGCGTCGCCTCCCCTGATGTTCGTGGTATAGCGCCCGACGTTGACCAGGAACAGATCGAGCTTGCCGTCACGGTCGTAATCAAAAAAAACCGCCGCTGAGGAGTGCCCGACGTAGTCGAGGCCGGAGGCCCTGGAAATGTCCTTGAAGCGGCCGTGGCCGTCGTTCTCGAAAAGCATGTTGCCGTCGCGGACCGTGGTGACGTATAGATCCGGATCGCCGTCATTATCGATATCAGCAAAGGACGCGGTGACGCTGACCTTGCCGTTGACGGCGACGCCATCCGTCGCCGTGATGTTCTCGAAGCGGCCGCCGCCGACGTTCCGCCACAACTGGTTCCCGCCGACCTGGCTGACGAAGTAGATGTCGAGACGGCCGTCGCCGTCGATATCCGCGATCGCGACGCCGGTCCCGTGGTCGTAGTGCGCCGCCATGTAGGCTTTGCCGGCGTCGTCTACGACGCGGGACTTGAAGGCGATCCCGCTCTCGGCCAGACGGTCGCTGAATTGGAAACCGTGGAAC
>JANPCT010000517.1:0-2091 GCA_031431095.1 Acidobacteriota bacterium
GCGAAGCCGGAGAAGCTGCCCGATCTGTCCAAGGCCACGCCGGCCGAGTTGGTGGCGACGTTGAAGCACCACAACATGCTGTGGCGGCTGCACGCCCAGCGTCTGCTCGTCGAGCGCGGGCAGAAGGACGTCGTGCCGAAGTTGATCGCGCTCACGCGCAACACCGCGGTGGACGACGTGGGCATCAACGGCGGCGCGTTCCACGCGCTGTGGACCTTGCACGGCCTGGGCGAGCTGGCGACGCCGACGACCGAGGCGTTCCGCGCCGCGGTCGATGCGCTGAAGCACCCGGCGGCCGGGGTGCGGAAGGCTGCCGCGATGGTGCTGCCAAGAGATGCGGCCTCGAGCGCCGCGCTGCTCGCCGCCGGCGCGCTCGCCGATCGCGATCCGCATACGCGGCTGGCGATCGCGCTCGTGATCGCGGACATGCCCTCGTCACCGGAGATCGCACAGGCGCTCTACCGTGAGAGCGCCAGGCCGGAGAACTTCGGCGACAAGTGGCTGGGCCGCGCGTTCTACATCGCGGCCACGCGGCATCGGGAGGGTGTCCTCGCGGCGTACAAAGCCGACAGCGCCGCCGTTCCGTTCGCCGCCCTGCCGGTGCCGCTGCGGCTCGGCAATCTGAAGCCGGACTGGCGCATGCCACCGGCAGCGGAGATCGCGGCCGACTGGAAGGACATGCGGCTCCCTGGCGCATGGGAGACGCGCGGGCTTCCCGACTTCGACGGTGTGGTGTGGTTCACCCGCACGATCGACTGGGCGGGCGGCACCGCCGCCGCACCGTTGTCCTTCGGCCAGCTCCGGAACAACGCCGAAGTGTGGGTCAACGGCCTGTCCGTTCCGTTCACGCCGCCGGCGCAGGGTGCGACCCCCGGCGGCGGCCGCTACGCGATACCGGCCGGCACCCTGCGGGACGGGCCGAACACCATCACCGTCCGCATTCAGAACGGCCGCGGCGAGGGCGGATTCATCGGCACGCCGGAGCAGATGTTCATCGAAGGCCCCGGACACGTTTCTCTCGCCGGCGGCTGGAAGTACCGCGTCGAGCGGCAGACCAACGCCGGCGCGCTGTATGCGAACCCGGGCGAGCTGGCCGCGCACGTGGCGTTCACCGCCGCCGGCGGCGTCGCCGGCGCCGGCACGACGCTGCCGCCCGTGGCACCGCAGGCACCCGACGTCGTCATTCGGCTGACCGCGCTCAAAGATCAGATGCGCTTCGACCTGTCGCAGATCACCGTCGCGCCAGGGCAGCTGGTCGAGATCGTGTTCGCGAACGCGGATTTGATGCCGCACAATTTCGTGCTCGGCGCGCCAGGATCGCTCAACGTCCTCGGCGAGGCAGCCGACAGGATGGCGGCATCGCCAGGCGCGCAACAGCAGCAGTACGTGCCGGAACTGCCGGCCGTCCTGTTCTCGACGAAGCTGCTGGATCCCGGCCAGACGCTGACGGCGCAGTTCCGGGCCCCGGCCGAACCCGGGCCATATCCTTACGTCTGCACGTTCCCGGCGCACTGGCGGACGATGAATGGCGTGCTGAATGTCGTCGCGCCGGCCGGAAGAGGGCGCGGAGGCGCGCAGTAGGGCATGACCGCCAGGAAAATCCGCGTCGCCCTCGTCGGCCTCGGCTTCGGTGCCGAATTCATTCCGATCTACCAGCAGCATCCGAACGCCGAGCTGTATGCGATCTGCCGGCGCGACAAGGGCGAGCTGGACGCCTGCGGCGATCGCTTCGGGATCAACGCGCGCTACACGAGCTACGAGGAGTTGCTGGCGGACCCCAACGTTGATGCCGTCCACATCAATTCGCCGATCGCCGATCACGCCCCACAGTCGATCGCCGCCCTGAAAGCGGGCAAACACGTCGCCAGCACGGTGCCGGCGGCGACGACGATCGACGAGTGCCGGCAGATCGTCGAAGGGCAGCGGCAGAGCGGGCGCGTCTACATGATGATGGAGACGGTCGTCTACAGTCGCGAGTACCTGTTCGTGAAGGAGCTCTACGACACCGGCGCGCTCGGGCGGATTCAATTCCTGCGCGGCAGCCACCAGCAGGACATGGACGGCTGGCCGGGATACTGGGAAGGCTTTCCG
>JANPCT010000518.1:0-5009 GCA_031431095.1 Acidobacteriota bacterium
GTCGCCGCCGACCCTGTTGAACAGCGCCTCACGATCCACAGCCAGGCGCGCGGGTGCCGGTTCGGGCCCGTCTCCATGGACGATGGTCCCCTGCTCCACGGCGGCAAACAGCGCCGCCGGATCGACCGGCTTCGCCACGTAGCCATCCATCCCGGCGGCGAGACATCGCTCGCGATCGCCCGTCATCGCATGCGCCGTCATCGCGACGATGCGCAGGTGCGCGCCGCTGACCTGTTCGAGATTGCGAATCGCCGCCGTCGCCTCGAGTCCGCCCATCTCCGGCATCTGGATGTCCATCAGCACCAGGTCGAACGATGACGAGGCGAGTGCCGCAAGGGCTTCGACGCCGTTGTTGGCGACCACCACCGTGTGGCCGCGCTTGATCAGTAGACCGGCCGCCACGCGCTGGTTCACGACGTTGTCCTCGGCCAGGAGGATGCGGAGCGAGAGCGGCAGCGACGACGCCGCTGCGGACGCCCCGGCGGGCGCCGCTGGTTGTGGACTCTCGGCCGCGTCTGACAGCACGCGGCAAATCGCCTCATGCAGGGCCGGGGCGTCGACCGGTTTCGTCAGGTAGGACGAGATGCCGAGCTCCCTGGCACGCGCGGCGTCGCCGTACTGGCCGGACGAGGTCAGCATCATGATCGTCAGTCCGCCGAGCTCCGGCTGCCGGCCGATCTCCTCCGCGACGCCGAACCCATCCATGCCCGGCATGTTCGCGTCGAGGAGCACCAGCCGATACGGCCGGCCGTGCGTGACAGCCGTTGTCAGTGCGTTCAGCGCAAGTGGTCCGGTCCCGACACATGTCGGTACGGCCTGCCATCGGAGCAGCTGGGCCTGCAGGATGCGCCGGTTGACGGGATTGTCGTCGACGACGAGGACCGACAAGCCAGCAAGCGCGGGCGCCGGGGTGGTGGCAGGAGTCGCCAGCGTCGCGACGTCGAACGGCAGGATGAAATGAAACGTGCTGCCCTGGTCCAGCTCGCTCTCGACCCAGATGCGGCCGCCCATCATCTGCACCAGCGTCGACGAAATGGTCAGGCCCAGTCCGGTCCCTCCGAACCGTCGCGTCGTCGACCCGTCAGCCTGACTGAAAGCTTCGAAGACCGTCGCGTGCTTGTCGCGCGGGATGCCGAGGCCCGTATCGATGACCGAGAAGTGCAGCATCGTGCAGCCCGCCTGATGCGCCTCCTCGCGGACTTCGAGGAGCACGTGACCGCGTTCGGTGAACTTGGTGGCGTTGCCAATCAGGTTGGAGAGCACCTGTCGCAGGCGGCCGGGATCCCCCGTGATGCCTTCGGGCACCCCCGGCGCAACCTCGTACAGCAACTCCAGGCCCTTCTGATCTGCTTTCACGGCGAAGGGCTTGATGGTCTGGGTGATGAGATCCCTGACCGAGAAAGGAATCCGCTCCAGCTCCAGCGTGCGCGATTCGACCTTCGAGAAGTCCAGGATGTCGTTGAGGATCGCGAGCAGGGAATCGGCCGAAGCCTTCACGGTCGCCAGATAGTCGCGCTGCTGCGCGTCCAGCGTCGTGTCCAGTGCCAGCTCCGTCATCCCGATGATGCCGTTCATCGGCGTCCTGATCTCATGACTCATGTTGGCGAGAAACTCGCTCTTGGCTCGACTGGCTTCCATCGCCCTGTCGCGGGCCGACGTCAGGTCGGCATTGCTCTCGCGCAGTTCGGTGGTCCGCATCTGTACAGTGTGCTCGAGGCGATCCTGGTGCTCCAGCAACTGGCGGTCGCGACCCTGGATCTCCCGCAGCATTTCGTTGAAGCGGTCGATCAGCTGGCCGATCTCGTCGCGCCCGGCGCTGGTGACCTGGAGGTCGTAGCGATGATCGGAGGTCACGGTGCGTGCGGCCGCCGTGAGCTGCAGCAGCGGCGTCGAGATCGCCCCCTGCAGACGCAGGGTCAACATGAACGCCATGCCCACCGCCCCGACGAGGACCAGCAGGATGATGCCGCCGAACTGCATCACACGGCCTTCGATCTCGCGGACGTCGGAGGTGACGACCAGCGTACCCACAATCTCGCGCTTCAAGCGGATCGGGCGCGCGAGCACGAGGCGGCGATGCGGCCCGACGGAATGCCAGACGCGCTGACCCCCTTCGACAACGGCGTCCGCCGCGGGTGGCGCGACACCACCAGGACGCTGATAGCGCGCGAACACCGATCCATCCTGCAGACGGATCGCTGCCGACATGATGTGCTGGTTCGCCGCGACCGAGCCGAGGATTTCCGCGGCCGTCGTGGCATCGGCAAAGACCAGCGCCGCGGTGGAGTTCGAACCGACGACATCGGCGAGCAGTTCCACTTCGCGGGCGAGACGATCGCGCGAGCTCGACAGGTCGTAGAGAAGGATGGCGACGCAGGCGGCGAGGAGCGTGGTCGCGGTCGTGGCCACGCCGATGGCGATCAGCTTTCGGGCGACGGGGAGATCGCGGAACCAGCGGCGAACGAACGTCATGAGGTCTCCTTGACGAGGGTCGCGAGGCTGAGCAGCTTGGCACTGAGTGCGAGATGCGCGCGGCGCGCGGCAGCCGCATTGATCGAGAAGCGCATCTTGCCTTGGTCCAGCCACAGCTCGGCGATACCGCCCGCTTCCGCGAACCCGCGCATATCGCTGACGGTAAAGACCGGCGCACCCTGGAGGGATTCTCCAACCCGGCGCGCCGCCTGCAGATCCGGTCCGCCGAAGTACACCATGTGACACACCGGCAGCGGCTCGGCGAGATCCACATAGACGACCGTCATCAGGTTCGGCCTGGAGTAGCGCTTGATGCTGAGCGAGACCTCTTTGAACACGCTCTGATCACCGGCGACGCAGAACGTGAAGACCTGCCCGCGCGCGACAGCGCCGGCGGGCCACTCCGCGAACTTGACGAAGTTCATCAGGAAGGCCGCCTTGAGAGACGGCGCGCTGACATCCTGCGCGGTGACGGGCGCGGAACGGCACAGCACTACCCCGACCACGAGTGCACACCGCCAGATCAGCCTGCTGGTATTCAATGTGCTCACTTCAGCCGCAGATCGAATCCGAGCGTGCCGCGAGGGCAAGGGCGAGGGCGCGAATGTTCCTTCGCATGGCGTTATGCCGCCGCCACTTTCAGACGGCGGAAGACCGCGTTCACGCGCGACAGCAGCACGTCGGCGTCGAAGGGTTTGAGCATGTAGTCGTCCGCGCCGAGCTCGAGGACGCGGCGCTCGATGCCCGGTCCTTCCTCCGAGGTCAGCACCAGGATCGGCAGGGTGGCCATCGACAGGTCCTTGCGGAGCGTGGCGATCGCGGTGTAGCCGTCCATCTCCGGCATGTTGAGATCGATGAGCAGCAGGTCGGGCCGCTCACGCGACGCGATTTCGACGGCGTCGCGGCCGTTGGTGGCCTCCAGGACTTCGAACTTCTCGCGTTCGAGAAGGAGCTTGACCAGCATCCGCGTAATCGCGTCGTCGTCGACAATCAGGATCCGCGGATTGTCGCGCGCCATCGCGCGGGTGGCCTCGTCGTCGCTCAGCACGCGATTGACTTCCTCGATCGACGTCACCCCCAACGCGACGAGCTGCAGCGCCCGATCGCGCATGGTCGGATAGCCGGCCGCGCGCATGGCTTTCCGGATGTCGTGCGCGTTCGCGCCTCCCGCGATGGCGGCCCGCAGCTCCTCCGACGGCGTGAGCAATTCCGCGACGGGCACCCGCCCCAGGAAGCCGGTATGGTTACAGTGCTGGCAGCCAGACCCCGCGGACGCCGGCGCCTCCCCTTCCTTGATTGGGCGTTTGCAGCTCGGACACAACGACCGGAGCAGACGCTGTGCCAGGACGGCCGACAGGCTCTCGGCGATCTTGTATGGTTCGAGCCCGAGGTTCGCCAGCCGCGTGATTGCCGTCGCCGCATCGATGGTGTGCATCGACGACAGCACAAGATGCCCGGTATAGGCCGCCTGCCCGACGATCTGCGCAACTTCTTCGTCGCGAATCTCGCCGACCATGATGACGTTGGGATCCTGGCGCATCAGCGATCGGAGGACGACTGGAAACGTATTGCCGGCGCGCGGGTTGACCGGAATCTGCGTGACACCCGGGACGGTGCGTTCAACCGGGTCTTCGACGCTGACGATGTTGGTGCGGCCGGTGCGCAGGTGCGCGAGCGCCGCGTAGAGAGCCGTCGTCTTACCCGACCCGGTCGGGCCCGTCACCAGGACGAGTCCATCGGGCCGGGCCAGGCTCTGGCTGAGGCGCGCAAGCGTCTCGTCGTCGTAGAACAGCCGCTCGAGGGTCTGCAGCGGGCTGTAACTGTCGATGACGCGCATGACGATCTTCTCGCCCTGGACGATCGGCAGCGTTGACAGACGGACGTCGATGGGGCGGCCGTTGACCTTGATGCGGAAGGCGCCGTCCTGAGGGCGGTGCTGCACCGAGATGTCGGCCTTGGCCATGATCTTGAAGCGGTTGCGAATGGGACCCGAGACCGCGGCGGGAAGCGTCAGCACCGGCTCGAGCACGCCGCAGATCCGGTAGCGGACGGTGGTGCCGTCGGCGCCACACTCCACGTGAACGTCGCTCGCCCCTACTTCCACTGCCCGGCCGATGATGTGATCGCAGAGATCGATCACCGTCGAGACGTTCGGCGCAGTGCGTGAGGGGTCGGGTCCGTCGACGATCGGCCGCTCGCCGGTCAGCTTCGCCGCCAACACGTCGAGCTCCCGCAACTTGGGATAGCAGCGTTCCAGTGCTTCGAGGACGCCCGACCGCGGCGCGACCGACGCGCACAAACGACGGCCGGAGGCGAAGGACAGATCGCGCTCGATTTCCGGATCGAACGGACGGCATGTGGCGTACGTCAGGGTCCGGTTGTCCACGCTCAGCGGCACGACCACGTGGCGGCGCGCGAGCCGCTCCGGGACCAGGCGAATTGCCAGCTCGCTCGTCGCCATCTCCATTGCGTTGACGAGCGCCAGGCCGGCCGCCTCCGCCAGCGCCGCGTAGCAGTCACTTTCCGGCACGAGTCCC
>JANPCT010000519.1:0-2566 GCA_031431095.1 Acidobacteriota bacterium
GACTTGTTGTTGTAGCTGTCGAGCACCTGAATTTCGAAGACGCCGTTCAGGAAGACGCCGCTGTTGCCGCGTCCCTGACTGTCCCCCTTGACGACCGTCGGCGTGGCGAATTCCACGTGCAGCTGGTAGTCGGTGAAGTCGTCGCGCTTCGTGCGGATCATGCCGCGTCCGCTCGAGAGCTCGCCACCGGCGATCGGCCAGGTCACCGCCCCGCCCCCCTGCGTCATCTGCCACTGACCGAGATCGGCGCCGGGTCCGAGGAGGATGATCGCGTCCGCGGGCGCCGGCAGGCCGACGAACGGTCCGGGGTTGACCACGACCGGCCGCGGGCGATCGTCGTCGTGGATGAGCCACTTGCCGTGGGTCTGCTTCGGCGTGTCCTTGTAGCCGGTCGGCGCCGGTGCCGGCGCCGGCGTTTGCGGCGCGGCGGTGGTGGTTGCTGGAGGGGCCGTCTGCTGCGCGACCGCGGCGCCGACCGCGGCCATGATGAGCATGATGAGTGCGAACCCGATGAACGACGCGCTGAAGTTACGAACGTAACGCGAATGCATGACTGATTTTCTCCTGATGCTTACTGGAGTTCGCGGATGCGCATATTGCGCAGCGCCAGCGTGCCGGGGTGGTCACCCTGGATGCCGAGATAGCCCTTCGGCGCCTTGCCGAAGTTCGGGTATTTCTCCGGATTGAATTTGCTCCCCTTGATCGCTGTATCCCAGTCGGCGCTGCCGACGTCGTAGGCCGCGACCTTCTTGCCGTTCAGCCAGTGCTCAACGTGCTTCCCCAGGGCGACGATCCGCGTCTGGTTCCACTGGTTGGCCGGCTTGGCGGCGTCCTTCGGAGCCACGTAGAGGTCGTAGACCGAGCCGGCGAGGTGGTTGTCCTTCTTGTTGTCCGCCGCGTTCAGATTGTCGAGCAGCTGATACTCGGGCGCGCTCCAGTAGATCTGGTTGAACTCGTCGGTGCCGCGATAGAACACGCCGCTGTTGCTGGCGTCGCCGATCTTCCACTCCAGCTCGAGCTCGAAATCGCCGAACTGCTCCTTCGACGCGATGTCGTTGGCGTGGCTGTCCTTCTGCAGGATCCCGTCCTTGATTTCCCAGCAGTCCTTCGCGCCGGACGTCTCGCACATCTTCGGCGCCGTGTCGGTCTTGAAGATGCGCCAGGCGTCCAGCGACTTGCCGTCGAACAGCAGTTTCCAGGGACCCGCTTTGGGTCGAGCTGGGGCCTGCGCCGTGACGAGCGCGGGCGCGAGAACAAGTGCGAGAATCAGTGCGGTCGGACGAATCATTTTTTGGTCTCCGGGTGCCGGGTTTCAGTCTCCCGGAAGATATATCATGACCTCCGCAAAAGGGGGCGGTATGGACGAGACGAAAAAGGGTGTGTCCCGGCGGCATTTCATCGAAACAGCGGCCATCTCCGGCGCTGGCATCGCCATCGTGCCGCGGCACGTGCTGGGGCGCGGTTTCACACCGCCCAGTGACTTACTGAACATCGCCTGCGTCGGCATCGGCGGCATGGGACGCAACAACATGCGCGCCGTCGGCAGCCAGAACATTGTCGCCGTGTGCGACGTGGACTGGGATGTCGCCGGCAAATCGATCGACCGTTTCACACAGGATCTCGAGCGCCGGCGCAACCCGCCCGCGGCACAAGGAGCCCAGCGCGGCGACGACACGCGCGATCCGGTCCGCCTGGGTGAGCCGGTCGAGACGCTCGAACGCCTGGTGGAACAGCTGCCGAAAGCGAAGCGCTACAGCGACTATCGCGAGATGCTCTCGCAGCAGAAAGACATCGACGCCGTCATCGTGGCGACGCCCGATCACATGCACGCGCCGATCGCGATGGCGGCGATGGAGCTTGGCAAGCACGTCTACGTGCAGAAGCCGCTCTGCTGGTCCGTTGAAGAAGCGCGCATGCTCGCGAAGAAGGCGAAGGACAAGAAGGTCGTCACGCAGATGGGCAACCAGGGCCATTCGGGCAGCGAGTCCCGCATGACCGTGGAATACCTCCAGGAAGGCGCCATCGGCGACGTCACGCAGGTCCACGTCTGGACAAACCGCCCCGTCTGGCCCCAGGGCGTCGCCAGACCTGCCCCGGTGCCGGTCCCTGAGAGCCTCGACTGGCAGACCTGGCTGGGCCCGGCCAATGTCGACTGGGGCTATCACCCCGACTACGCCCACTTCAACTGGCGCGGCTGGGTGCCCTTTGGCTCCGGCGCCCTGGGTGACATGGGCGCGCACCTGATGGATCACCCCTATTGGGCCCTCGGACTCACCTATCCCACCAGCATCGAGACGACCTCCACTCCCTGGGGCGGGCCGCGCGCCAAGCCGGTGACCTATCCGCAGGCCATGACGGCGCATTACCAGTTTCCGGCCCGCGGAGACCAGCCGCCGGTCAAGCTCAACTGGTACGACGGTGGACTCATGCCCCCGCGTCCCGATGGGTTGCCGGATGAGGTCGTGCTGAACCGGGAGGGAGGAGTCTTTTTCATCGGGGAAAAGGGCATCCTGATGCACGAGACGTACGGCAGCAAGCCGAAGCTGTTCCCCGAGGCGCTGATGGA
>JANPCT010000520.1:0-1528 GCA_031431095.1 Acidobacteriota bacterium
AGACGCCATCCACACCGGCGGCGACGCCGGCGCAGGCCATCGGCTCGATGAACTCCGCCTGTCCCGCCGTGACACCGTCGCCGGCGCCGGGCAGCTGCAGGCTGTGGGTCACGTCGTAAATGACGGGGAAGCCGAACGACCGCAGGATCGGACATGCGCGCATGTCGACGACGAGATTGTTGTAGCCGAAACTGGAGCCGCGTTCCGTGACGATCACCTTGCGGCTGCCGGCGCCGGTGACCTTCGCGATCGCATGGCGCATGTCGAGCGGCGCGAGGAATTGCCCCTTCTTGATATTGACGGTGCGCCCGGTCCGTGCCGCGGCGACCAGCAGGTCGGTCTGGCGGCACAGAAAGGCCGGAATCTGCAGCACGTCGGCGACTTCGGCCACGGGCGCCGCCTGGGCGGCCTCGTGAATGTCGGTCAGGATTGGCACGCCCGCGGCTTCGCGCACGCGCGCGAGCACCCGGATCCCCTCGATCAGGCCGGGACCGCGGAACGAGGTGCCCGACGTCCGGTTCGCCTTGTCGTACGACGCTTTGAAGATGAAGGGCAGCGCCGCGCGCCGGGTGATGTCGCGCAGCGCGAGGGCCGTCTCGATCGCATGCGCTTCGCTCTCGATCACGCACGGGCCGGCGATCAGCGCCAGCGATCCGCCGCCGATGCTGGCGCCGCCGACTTCGATAGGGAGCACGCCGCTTACCCTACCACGGACGCTGCGGCGGGCTGTCGTGCCGCCAGCTTGTGCTGGTGGCTCGCTGCGGCGAAGCCGGCGAAGAGCGGATGCGGCTTCAGCGGCTTCGACTTGAACTCCGGATGGAACTGCACCGCGACGTACCAGGGATGCGTCGGCAGCTCGATGATCTCGACGAACTTGCCGTCGAGCGATCGGCCGACGATGTCGAGGCCGCGCTCGGTGATCGCCTTCTCGTAGAGGCAGTTGAATTCGTAGCGGTGGCGATGCCGCTCCTCGATCACGTCCGCGCCGTAGAGCGCGTGCGACCGCGAGCCGGGCGTCAGGCGGCACGGGTAGGTGCCAAGCCGCATGGTCCCGCCGAGATCGTCGACGCCGAGGAGGTCGCGCAGCTTGTAGATCACGTTGGTCTTCGTGTCGGGCGAGCACTCCGTGGAATCGGCGTCGGCAAGGCCGCAGACATGGCGCGCGTATTCGACCGCCGCCCACTGGAAGCCGTAGCAGATGCCGAAGTAGGGAATGCCGCGCTCCCGCGCGATCTCGGCGGCGCGCATCATCCCACGGGTGCCGCGGTCGCCGAAGCCGCCGGGGACCAGGATGCCGTCGGCGCCGTCGAGCAGCTGCTCGCCACCCGGCTGTTCGAGCGCCTCGGCTTCGACCCAGCGGATGTTGATCTTCAACCGGTGCTTGAAGCCGCCGTGATAGAGCGCCTCATTCAGGCTCTTGTACGAGTCCTCGTAGCCGACGTACTTGCCGACCACGTGAATCGTCATTTCGTCGGACGGATTGCTGATGCGATCGACGAGGTCCAGCCACGGGGCCATCCGGGCCTCG
>JANPCT010000521.1:0-10370 GCA_031431095.1 Acidobacteriota bacterium
CCGCGGCCGTCGAGCAGGCGAGCGAGCATCCGCTTGCCGCGGCGATTCTGAGCGGCGCGAAGCAGCGAACCCTGGCGGTCCCGCCCGTGTCGGATTTTCAATCCGTCACCGGCCGCGGCGTAACGGGCACGGTGGAGGGGCGCGTTGTCCGCCTCGGGAGCGCAGCCTTGCTGCGCGACGCCGGTATTGATCCGGCACCTCTGGCCACCGCCGGCGACGGGCTGCGTCGCGAGGGGGCCACGGTGATGTTCGCGGCGGTCGACACGGCGCTCGCCGGATTGATTGCAGTTGCCGATCCAATCAAGCCGTCAACGGTGGAGGCGATCCGGATGATCCACGCCGAGGGCGTGCGCCTGGTGATGCTGACCGGCGACAGCGCGGTCACCGCGAACGCGGTGGCCGCGAAGCTCGGCCTCGACGACGTGATCGCCGAGGTGATGCCGGATCAGAAGCGCGCCGTGATTTTGAAACTGCAGGCGGAAGGGCGAGTGGTCGCCATGGCGGGGGACGGCATCAACGACGCGCCGGCGCTGGCACAAGCCGACGTCGGCATCGCGATGGGGACCGGCACCGACGTCGCGATCGAGAGCGCGGGAATCACGCTGGTGAAGGGGGATCTTCGCGGGATCGCCAGGGCCCGCCGGCTCAGTCGCGCGACCATGAAGAACATCCGGCAGAACCTGTTCCTGGCCTTCGTCTACAACGCGGTCGGCGTTCCCGTTGCCGCGGGACTTCTGTTTCCGTTCTTCGGCGTGCTGATCACGCCAATCTGGGCGAGCGCGGCGATGACGCTGAGCTCGGTCTCGGTCATCGGGAATGCGTTACGGCTCAAGCGCGCGCAGCTCTGACCCGCGAGTGCACGGACTGAGGGTCCTCACGCATCCCCCATGTGCGACCGCTCCGCTGCGAAGCCCTCCGCCAGGAGGTTGCAGCCGAGCACGGTCATCGTGATCGCGACGCCTGGGAAGAGGGAGGTCCACCAGGCGTCGCGGACGAAACGCTGGGCGCCGCCCAGCAAAGTTCCCCAGCTCATGACGGCCGGGTCGCCGAGACCGAGCAGGCTCAGGCCGGCCTCGACGAGGATTGCCCCGCCGGCATGATAGGAAATCTGCGCGGCCATGACCGACAGAGAGAGCGGCAGGATGTGGCGCACCAGTATCCGCAGATCGCCCGCGCCTGCGGCCCGCGCGGCGAAGCTGAACTCGCGCTCCAGCGCGCTCATCGCGTACGCGCGGAACAGCCGGGCCGTCATCGGCCACTCCGTCGCGCCGATGGCCAGGACGATGAGACCGAAGCGGTGACCGAACAGGCTGACGATCGTGACGATCAGCAGGAACCGCGGTAACGCCTGCACGAAATCCGTACCGCGCATCAGGACTTGATCCACCAGCCCGCCGCGCAATGCGGCAAGGCCGCCGACCAGCAGCCCAAGGGCGCCCGCCAGCGCCGCCGCAGCGGCGCCCACGTACAGCGACGTCCTCGCGCCGTGCACGACTCCGGCGAAGACGTCCCTCCCGAGATCGTCGGTGCCGAACACGTGTCCTCCTCCCGGGCTCATCAACGGCTGCGCCGCCATCGCGAAGGGGTCTCCGGGCGCCAGCCACGGCGCGCCGGCGGCGACGATGACCAGGAGGATCAGGATCGCGGCGCCAAGGTTCTTCATCGCGTCACGACAGCCGGATCCGCGGATCGAGCCATGCGCAGACGGCATCTGACAGCGCATTGCTGCAGACGACGGCGGTCGAGATGATCAGAAACGACGAGGTGACGAGCGGGTAGTCGCGGTGCAGCGAGGCGTGCAGGATGACGGCCCCGATACCCGGCCACGCGAACAGATACTCGGTGATCGCCGCCCCGGCGACGATCTGTGGCGCGTGCTGGCCGACCAGCGTCGTCAGCGCCACCGCGGCATGCGGCGCCGCCTGACGGATGACCACTTGACGATGTGACAGGCCGCGCGCCTTCGCGGCCTGGACGAATGGTTCACGCACCGCGTCCCGCAGGCTCGCCCTCGTCACCCGGGCGACGACGGCCATGAACGGCAGCGCCAGCGTCACCGCCGGCAGGATCAGATGCTTCAGGACATCGAGCCCCAAGCCGGCGCCGGCCAACGTCTCCCGCGCCGTCGTCATGCCGCCGACCGGCAAGAAACCAAGCTTCACGGCCACCACGATGATCAGGATCTGTCCGGTCCAGAAGACCGGGGCCGAATACATCGCCGCCGAGACGACGCGAATCGATGTCTCGAGGACGCGCGACGGCCAGAGCGTCACGACGAAGGCCAGCGCGACGCCGCCGGCGATCGACAAGATGAGTGCGGCAAAGCCCAAAAGAATCGACGCGGGGGCGTGCTGCGCAATGACGCGGGTCACGGGTGATTGATACGTGAACGAATAGCCGAAGTCGCCGGTCGCCGCCGCGGCCGCGTAGCGCAGGAACTGCTCGCCGATCGGACGGTCGAGGCCGAACTTCACCCGCATGTCGGCGTAGTAGGCGGGGCTCCCGCCGTCACCCGCCAGCAGATAGACAGGGTCGCCCGGAGCGAGATGGATCAGTGCGAAAGTCAGCGTGGTGATGGCGAGGACGACGGGGAGTGCGAGCAGGAGGCGACGGACCGCCCAGCCCGCGAGGGTCACTGGACCTTCCGCACGGTTTCGGCGAACGCGCCCGTCCACAGGCGGAAGCCGGTGAATGCCGTTCGGTACGCGCGCAGCCCTTCCGAATCGATCAACCAGAAGTACGGGACCTCCTCAGCGAGGATCTGCTGGATCTCGACGTAAGCCAGGCGGCGTTGCGCACGGTCCGCCGACGCTGCTCCCTGGTCGAACAACGCGTCAATCCGTGGATTGCGGTAACCGGCGCCGTTCGAAAATGGAAAGGGACCGATGTTCGAAGAGACGTAGACACGGCGGACGCCAATCTCCGGGTCGGCGCCGTTGCAGAACGAAGCCATCCCGAGATCGAAGGTCTTCTTGACAAACACCTGGTCCACCTGCGAGTTGAAATCCATCGTCCGCAGGTTGAGGGTGATGCCGGCCGCCTTCAACTGATCCCGCAGCGCCATCGCCAGCCGCTGCTGTGTTTGCGCATGCGTGAAGGTCACCGCGAGGCGCTCGCCACTGGCGCCGGCGCGAAGTCCGGCCTCGTCGAGCAGGCGACCCGCGACTGCGGTGTCGTGCGGATATTGCCGGACGTCGGATGTGTAGGCCCAGGCGAGCAGGTGGCTGATTGGGCCGGTCGCCGGGCGTCCCTGGCCAAAGTACACGCGGTCGACGATGACCTGCCGATCGATGGCGTGTGCGAAGGCCCGCCTGACGCGAATGTCATTGAACGGCGCCTTCGTCGTATTCGGAATGAGCACGTCCTGGCAGACCGAGCCGCCCGAGCCGCCCGTACCTGGCACGACAGCGATGCCGGCGGTCGCGCGCAGCCGGCCGATGTCGGGTCCGGCGACACTTCCGGCGTAGTCGATCTCTCCGCGCTCGAGTGCGGCGATCGCCGTCCCCGGTTCAGGCAGGATGCGGAAAATGAGCCGGTCGACACCCGGCAGGCCAGGCCGGAAATATTCCCGGTTCCGCTCGAGGACGACCTTGTCGCCTGGCGCGTAGCTCACGAAGCGGAACGGCCCGGTGCCGATTGGCTGCGGCGGCCCGGGCGTCTTCATTAGATCCTGTCCGGCGAAGCGGTGCTCCGGAATGATCGAGGCTTCAACCACGTCGAGGCGCTGGAGCAGCGCGCTGTACTGGTGTTTCAAGCGGAAGACCACGGTGTGATCGTCGGGCGTATCGATCCCGAGGACCAGCGGCTCGAGAGCAGCGCGAGTACGGGAGTGGTACTTGAGCAGCGCCTGTTCGAACGTGAACTTGACGTCCGCCGAGGTGAACGGCGTGCCGTCGTGCCATGTCACGCCGCGCCGAAGGACGAATCGATAGGTGCGCCCCTCGTCCTCTGTGGTCCAGCTCTCCGCCAGCTCCGGTACCGGATTGAGGTTCTCGTCCAAACCGACGAGCCCGTTGAACATCTGATCCGTAACCGGATGGGTGCCTCCCGACGTGGTCACCGCCGGATTCAGCGCCCCGGGATCGCTGTTGATCGCGACGACGAGAGTGGACGACGAGGTGGAGTAGGCGTTTTCTCGTCCGCACGCCTGCAGCGAACTCGCCGCGAGCAGACAGACTATCAGGACGGCAGGCGGGCGCATGGATTCGGCATCGTAGCGCAAACTCGACGCGGCGCTATGATCGAGCCCGTGGAACGGCGAGCCATCCAGCTGCGCGGCATCGTCCAGGGCGTTGGCTTCCGCCCGTTCGTGCATGCGCTCGCATCCCGCCTCGGCTTGTCGGGATTCGTGGCCAATCATGCCGGCGCGGTCGAAATCGAAGTCGAGGGGGACGCCTCGTCACTCGCGGCGTTCGAACATGCATTGACGCAATCGTGTCCGCCGCTCGCGCGCGTGCAGACTATCCATGCCCGCGCCGTCCCGGTCCGCGGCGGCGACGGATTCACGATCGAGCCGAGTCGCGCGGACTCAACGTCCGGCGTCTTTGTCTCCCCGGACGTGGCAACGTGCGATGCCTGTCTGCACGAACTGTGGGATCCAGCGGACCGGCGGCACGGCTATCCATTCATCAACTGCACCGCGTGCGGCCCCCGTCTCACCATCATTACCGGCAGCCCGTACGATCGCGCGCGGACGACGATGGCGGCGTTCGACATGTGCGGCGCGTGCCGCGCCGAGTACGAAAATCCGTCAGACCGGCGGTTTCACGCGGAGCCGATTGCATGCACGACGTGCGGTCCGCGCCTGATCGCCTGCAACACCGACGGCGTGCCGCTGAGCGGCGACCCGATTGCGCGCGCGGTGGAGGCGATCGTCACCGGAAAGATCGTCGCGGTGAAAGGCCTCGGTGGATTTCACCTTGCGTGCGACGCGGCGAACGCGACCGCCGTCGCGGAACTGCGCCGAAGAAAGCATCGCGATGACAAACCGTTCGCCGTGATGGTCGGCAACCCGGCGCACGCGAAGGCGATCTGCGATGTGTCCTCGTCCGAAGCGGACCTTTTGCAGTCGCCGGCGCGGCCGGTGGTCCTGGTGCGGCGGCGCCCGGGTTCATCGGCTGACGTGGTCGATGGCGTCGCCCCGGCGACGAAGTGGCTCGGCCTGATGCTGCCCTACACACCGGTTCACCATCTGCTGATGGCCGGAATCGGTGGGCGTGCCCTCGTGCTGACCAGCGGCAACCGCTCCGACGAGCCGATCGTGACCGACAACCTGGAAGCGACGTCCCGTCTCGCCGGCATCGCCGATCTGTTGGTCGTCAACGACCGGGCCATTCACGTCCGGTGCGACGACTCGGTGGTGCGCGAGTCCCGGCGCGGCACCGTCATGATCAGGCGGTCACGCGGAGACGCGCCCGCGCCCATCGCGCTGCCGTTCGCATGTCCGGAGCCCGTGCTCGCGGTGGGTGGCCACTTGAAGAACACGTTCGCGCTCGGCCGCGGCAGCGACGCGTTCCTGAGCCACCATATCGGTGACCTCGACGATCTGCGCGCGCGCGATGCTTTCGAGCGGGATGTCGCGCTCTTCGAGGCGCTGTTCGAAGTCCAGCCCCGCATCATCGCGCACGATGCGCATCCCGACTACGCCTCCACCCGCTTCGCGCTCGCGCATCAGAGGTCGGCGCTCGTCGCTGTGCAGCACCATCATGCTCATGTCGCCGCGTGCATGACCGAACATCGCCTCACCGATCCGGTCATCGGCATCGCGTGGGACGGCGCGGGCTGGGGTCCTGACGGGAACATCTGGGGCGGGGAATTCCTCGTCGGAGACTGCGCGGCAGTGGCGCGAGCGGCACATTTCCGCTACGTCCCGCTGCCCGGCGGCGACCGCGCTGCGCGCGAGCCGTGGCGGATGGCGCTTGCCCATCTTCACGATGCGGCGGTGGACGACGCCGGACTCCTTGGTCGCGGTGTCAGCCGCACCGCTCGTGCGGTAGTCACCCGGATGATCGAGCGGGGCGTCAACGCCCCCCTGACGTCGAGCGTGGGCCGGCTGTTCGATGCGGTTGCCGCCATCTGCGGAGGGCCGGCGGCGACTTCGTTCGAAGGACAAGCGGCAATGTGGCTCGAGTCCCAGGCCGAGGCGGCGGAGGATCAGGGCAAGTACCCGTTTGACGTATATCCAGGCCCGCCCGCAATCATCGATACCCGCCCGCTCATCCGTCAGATCGCAGCGGAGCGGCGGGCCGACGTTCCCGTCCCTGTCATTGCGCGACGCTTCCACAGGACGCTTGCGGAAATCGCGGCTGAGCTTGCGAGGGACCTCTGCGCGCGCTGCGGCATCAGCAGGGTGGCATTGTCAGGCGGAGTGTTCCTCAACGCTGTGCTTGCCCGGGACGCCGAGGAAGCGCTGGTTTCCGCCGGTCTTGTTGTGTATTGTCATCACTTGGTGCCTCCCGGCGACGGGGGGATCTCTCTGGGTCAACTGGCGGTGGCCGTCGCGCGCGCCCGCGCGCCGCAGGGGTGTTGAACGATGTGCTTGGGCATTCCCGGCAAGGTCGTCGAGACCTTTCGCGAGCACGGCATCCTGATGGGGAAGGTCGACTTCGGCGGCGTGATGAAGCGCGTCTGCCTGGAGCACGTTCCGGAAGCAACGCCCGGCGAGTACGTCCTCGTCCACGTCGGCTTCGCGCTCGCGGCCATCGATGAAGCCGAAGCCCAGCGCGTGTTCGAGTTCCTCGACAGCATGAACCAGCTTGGGGAGCTCGATGAAGTTCCTTGACGAATTCCGCGACGGCCGCACCGTCGCGAACCTCGTCAAGGCCATCGAGGCGCGGGTGACGCGGCCCTGGACGATCATGGAGGTCTGCGGCGGCCAGACCCACACCATCGTCAAATACGGGATCGACGAGGTGCTGCCGGCCGCCATCGAGCTGGTGCACGGGCCGGGCTGTCCGGTCTGCGTCACGCCGCTCGAAGTCCTGGATCGCGCGCACGCGATTGCCGCCCGGAGCGGCGTCACGTTCTGTTCGTTCGGCGACATGCTGCGCGTTCCCGGATCCCGGACGGACCTCCTGCAACTCAAGTCCCAGGGGGCCGACGTGCGCGTCGTCTATGCGCCGCTCGACGCGGTGCAGATTGCCGCCGCCAATCCGGACCGGCAGGTCGTGTTCTTCGCCATCGGCTTTGAAACGACGGCGCCGGCCAATGCGATGGCTGTGGCTCTCGCCGAGCGCCGCGGTTTGAGCAACTTCAGCGTGCTCGTTTCGCACGTGCTGGTGCCGCCGGCGATCGCCGCGATTCTCGACGCGCCTGACAACCGGGTGCAGGGCTTCCTCGGTCCCGGTCACGTCTGCACCGTCGTCGGCTACGAGGAATACGAGCCGCTCGTTGACCGCTTCCGCGTGCCCATCGTCATCACCGGGTTCGAGCCGGTGGACATGCTGCAGGGGATTCTGATGACGGTGGAGCAGCTCGAGGCGGGCGAGGCGCGGCTCGAGAACCAGTACGGGCGCGTCGTCCGCCGCGAAGGCAACCGCGCGTCGATCGATCTCATCGCCCAGGTCTTCGAGGTGTGCGATCGCAAATGGCGCGGCGTCGGATCTATCCCGGCGAGCGGCTGGCGTCTGACCGAGCGGTATCGCGCCTTCGACGCGGAGCGGCGCTTCCACGTCGACGTCATCGAGACGCAGGAATCGGCGGAATGCATCAGCGGGCAGGTCTTGCGCGGCATCAAGAAGCCTCACGATTGTCCCGCGTTCGGCGCCGGCTGCACACCCGACAACCCGCTCGGCGCGACGATGGTGTCGGCGGAAGGCGCGTGCGCGGCCTATTTCGCCTACGGCCGACTGAAGACCGTTCACGCGCAGGCGGCGATGTGATCCGATGAGCATCACCGTCGGCGGTCCCGCGCTCGTCCGCGATCTGCTGGGAAGCTGTCCGCTGCCGTTCACCGGCTACGATCGCGTGCTACTCGGCCACGGCAGCGGCGGACGGCTGAGCGGGGAGCTGATGTCGCGGCTGTTCCTGCCGGCGCTCGGCAACGAGGTGCTCAACCGCCTCGAGGATCAGGGCGCATGCGCGCTGCCCGGACTTGCCGGCGCGCGATTGGCGATGACGACAGACAGCTTCGTCGTCCGGCCGATTTTCTTCCCGGGCGGTGATATCGGCGCGCTGGCAGTGCACGGCACCGTCAACGACCTGGCGGTCGGGGGCGCCGTGCCGCTGTTTCTGACGGCGGCGTTCATCCTGGAAGAGGGGCTGGCGCTCGAGGATCTGCGCCGGGTCGCCGTCTCCATGAAGCGGGCGGCGGATGCGGCCGGGGTGACCATCATTGCAGGCGACACGAAGGTCGTCGATCGGGGCAAAGGGGATCAGGTGTTCATCACCACGTCCGGCGTCGGGTTGATCCCCGACGGCCGGGTGCTGTCGATTGCCGCGGCGCGGCCTGGGGACAAGGTCGTGGTGTCTGGAACGATCGGCGATCACGGCATGGCGATCATGTCGGTCCGCGAGGGGCTCGAGTTCGAGACGACGCTCGAGAGCGACACCGCGGCGCTGCACGGGCTGACGGAGGCGATGCTCGCGGCGTGCGATGGCATTCGCCTGATGCGCGATCCGACCCGCGGCGGCGTGTCGAGCGCGCTCAACGAAGCGGCGACCGCGTCGCGCGTCGGGGTGCACCTGTTCGAATCGGCGCTCCCGATCCGGGAGCCGGTCCGCGGCGCGTGCGAGATTCTCGGACTCGACCCGCTCTATGTCGCCAACGAAGGCAAGCTGATCGCGGTGGTGGCGGCGGACCAGGCCGAGACGCTCGTGGCGGCGATGCGGCAGCATCCGCTCGGCCGCAACGCTGCGGTCATCGGGGAGATCACGGCGGATCATCGGGGCAGCGTCGTGATGCGCTCGGTGGCCGGTGGCACGCGGGTCGTGCCGCTGCTCGCGGGCGAGCAGTTGCCGCGTATTTGTTGATCGAAAGGGAGACCGGGATGGCACAGGCAGCGACGGACGACACGGTGCGCGGCGGCCAGCCGCACATTCCCGAGACGCAGCCCGAGCACGCACGCCAGGCGCTGCCGCTCGGTCCTCTGAAGACCATTCATGTGTTCTGGCTCGCCGGCATGAGCTGCGACGGCTGCTCGATCGCGGTGACCGGCGCCACCAATCCCGGCATCGAGGGACTCTTGCTTGGCATTGTGCCGGCGATGCCCAAGGTGATCCTGCATCACCCGGTGCTCGCGGTCGCGTCGGGCGAGGAATTCGTCGAGCCGTTCAAACACGCCGCGGCCGGCCTGCTCAGCGATCCCTACGTGGTCGTGTTCGAAGGGTCTGTCGCCGACGAACGGATCGCGGCGCGCACCGGCGGCTACTTCTCCGCCATGGGGATGGAAGCCATGAGCGGCGAAGCCGATCACGGCGACGTGAAGCATCCCGTTCCGACCGCGACGTGGCTGCACCGGCTGGCGCCCGGCGCCGCCGCGACCATCGCCATTGGCACATGCGCGACGTGGGGCGGCGTGCCAGCCGCGGCGGGGAACCCGACCGGGTCGATGAGCGTGATGGACGCGCTCGGCAAGGACTACCGCAGCGCCTTCGGCCTGCCGGTCATCAATATTCCCGGATGCGCGCCGGTCGGCGACAACTTCACCGAGACGGTCTTCGCGATCCTTCTGTTCCTGCAGGGGCTCGGACCGCTGCCTGCGTTCGACGCCCTCGGCCGCCCGGCCTGGCTGTTTGGCAAGACCGTGCACCAGGGGTGCACGCGCGCCGGCTACTACGAGGAAGGCACGTTCGCCCATCATTACGGCGATCCCGAGTGCCTGGTCGAGATTGGCTGCTGGGGTCCGGTCGTCAACTGCAACATCGTCGAGCGCGGCGCGATCAATCACATGGGCGGCTGCATGAAAGCCGGCGGCGTCTGCATCGGCTGCACGATGCCGGGGTTTCCCGACAAGTTCGCTCCGTTCTACAAAACGCCCCCAGGGGCGATCGTCTCGACCAAGATGTCGCAAGGTGTCGGAGCGGTCATCCGCCGCCTGCGCCGGCTCAGTAACAAGTCGGCGAATCTCGAAGCCCGGTGGGAAACGCTGCACGACGTGCCGAGCGGCTGGGGCCACGTCGACCAGCCGACCGCCTTCGATCGCATCAATCATTTCTTCTACGAGAAGTGGCAGCACATGGGGTCGCGCAAGCCCGGACGCAAGCCCTCGGAGGTCGATCGGTTGTGGGGCATCGACCGGCCCGGACGCAAGGGCGACTACCTCGACGACTCGGCGACGATCGAGGACGAGGCCGGGCGTGACCGCAAGGGAGGTGCGCAGTGAGCGACGCGGAACTCTGGGCGGCATGGCGGGTGTGGATGGGCGTCGCCA
>JANPCT010000522.1:0-8668 GCA_031431095.1 Acidobacteriota bacterium
GAGATCGGTCACCAGCAGGCCGGCTTGTCCGTAGGGCTGGAAGCACTGCACGGTGCCGTCCGGGCGCGCAACGGCCGACGTCGTGCCGGAACCGTCGCTCGCGCAGTTCACCGAGGCGAAGTAACACGTGTTCTCCGCGGCGCGGCATAGCATTGCTTTCTCATGAAACGTGTTCAGCGGATCCGCGAACGTGTTCGGCCGATAGCTGCCGGGCTCCGCGACATGCGCATGCGGATGAAACACCACTTGCGCGCCTCGGCGGGCCGCCCATCGCACGGTTTCCGGATAACGCCATCCCTCGTGGCAAATCACCACGCCGAAGGTCAGCGGGCCGGCGGTGAAGACACGACGTGCCGTCCCGAAGGCCGGATACGTCTCCTCCTCCGACGGATCGAGTTGTCCCTTGTCCTGCCATCCGGCAACGCTGCCGTCGGGATGGAAGACACACGCGCTGATCTGCAGACCGCGATCGGCGACGCGCTCGGTGCCAAGGATGACCGTGATCCGCGCAGCCGCGGCGGCACCGGCAACTGCCGCCCACGCTCGCTCGAGGAACGCCTGATCGGGCGGGGGCATCGTCGTACCGGGCCAACGATATCCGGGAACGAAGCACTCCGGGAAACAGATGACGCTCGCACCCTGGCTGGCGGCGTCGGCGACAGCCGCTTCGGCCAGGGCGACGGATTCCTCACGCGTTCCGGGCACGCGCAGGTTGGCGAGGGCGATGCGGACGCTGCTCACAGCAAACATTGGACGCATCCTGGAACTGGAGGTTTCTCGATCATCGGCGCGGCGCCTGCGCGACATCCCGCACGTCAGTCCCGTTCAGCGACGACACCACGAAGACGGCGTGCTGATCGCCAACGCCCGTGTCTACGAGTGCCGACTCACTCGAGGTCCTCGGCTTCACGTCGGTCTCGTTCCCACCACATCGCGAGGCGAAACAGTCGATCGACGGGCGGCGTCGCCTCCGCCTCGAAGGCAGTCCAGAGGCCGTCCGACGGACTGGACTCGCGGTCACGCATGAGCTGAGCGGATGGAGGGACTCCAACCTTATGGGTAAAACCGATTGGAGATTAATATAATCCCGTCCTCGTGATTCGCCTCACCACCCGGGAGCCATACGGAATCGGCCGCTCCCTGCACCATCGCGCAGATTCGGAAGGATGGATTGAATGGTTCATGTAGCACTGCTGGTCAGACTCGAAGCCAAACCGGGGAAAGAGAAGGACGTTGAAGCTCTGCTGACGAGCGCGCTTCCGCTCGCCAACGCCGAACCCGCCACGACGGTCTGGTTCGCGCTGAAAATCGGACCGTCGACGTTTGGCATCTTCGATGCGTTTCCCGACGATGCAGGTCGGCAGGCCCATCTCGCCGGTCAGATTGCGGCTGCACTGATGGCGAAGGCTCCCGATCTGTTGGCCGAGCCGCCGACCATTGAGAGCGTCGAGGTCCTGGCAGCAAAATTGTGAAATGAGCCGCGATCAGCGCTGCCGTTCAAAGGTTCGCACCGAGTCGTTCTGTGGACCGCGTTCGAGCGAATGACAGCCGGTGCAGGCGCGACCCTGATTCGCAATGGAGTATGCAACACTCCCGTTCGGATTCAGCTCGGCCCACAACCAGCCATTGCCGGCTAGCCGGCTGTCACGGCTTTTGTACATGATGGCGTAGGTCACCGTCGTCCCGCCGTTGGTGCGCACCTCTTTGAAGACGACCGATCCGTCCGGAAACCTGGTCTCAGCCGGGAGTTTGCCATTCTGGAGGACCCCGAATGCTGTCGCGTTCAGACTCGTCCGCACGAGTGGCCGATGCGCGCTCGACCCATTGAGCGTGCCGCTCGTGATTTCGTCGGCATTCGGGAAGAGGTGGTACGCCGCAAACGGTTCCCTCTGTGTAACGAGCGTGAAAAGGTCCGCGTCACTCGCGATGACGGGTGCCGTGGGCCCTGGCGTACCCGTTGGTGGTTGCACCGGTGGCGACGGACCGACCGCGGGTCCTCGCCCGTTGCCGCATGACACAAAGGCCACGATGGCCAGTGCCATTCCGGCGAGACGAACGACTCCGACAATCGTCTGATGATCTCTTTTCGCGAACGAACGGTGGAGCCTCACCGTTCCGCCACTCCGGCTTCAAGCGCGACCGCGCCGACGCCGACGATTCGGCGGCTGTGGCGTTCCTGAGCGAAGCCCACGAGACGAAGATTCTCAAACTTCCAGTCGCGGGCGAGCACCGGTGACACGGCCGTCGTCAACGTCCGATCCTCGGGCATCAGCTCGCCAACCGTCATCAGGCTGCGGACGACCGCCGTGTGCCGGAGCGTGCGTCCGTGGTTCTCGCCACGGCGAACCTCCGTGACCAGACGGTCCTCGGTGATCGCCAGGATCACATCGGCTGGTTCGGTCCTCGCCAGATTCGTCGCGGCGTCAATGTGGAGATCGACGCGTATGCCCTCGCCCGCACGGTGCGCCGACACCGTGATCGAGGCCTTCGGCGCCTTCGCGGCTTCCAGGACCGCCAGGCGGATCGCGTCGAAATCGCTGCCGATGCCCTGGAGCCGTCCATCGATCACCATCTGCGGCGTATAGATGCTCCCGGTGGGGAACACTCTCTTTCCGTACTGTGACTGACGGTCAGTGAGGCCGGCGGACGAAAACGGATCCCGCCACCCCAGACGATCCCAGTAGTCCACATGTTCGCCGAGGCCCACGACGGTCACGCCGGGGATCGGCTGACTGCTGATCAAGCGTGTCAGGACGTCATCGGCCGGTGGACAACTCGAGCATCCCTCGGAGGTGAAGAGCTCGGCCAGTACCACGACCGGTTCACCGCCGTGTGCCGCGGCGTCCCGACCGCGGTCGACGACATTCCGGCTCGAGAAAGCCGACACCACTGCCGCCGTGACGAACACGAGTCCGACAACCGCCAAACGTTGCGTCCTCATACTTCCCCTTTCGATGTCGATCATCACGCGGGTGCCTCGCTCGTCGCGTCAATCGGCATAGTCAGTGATGTCCACCATGCGCCGGTTTATTCCGGAACACCCTGGAATAAACCCGCTCCTCTGGTGGGGAATATTCTCTCCGATTCCGGGTATTTCTCCCTTGGACGCAGGCGACAGAGGATGACCCGGGCAGTCGACGCTTTTTTCTGGAGGGATGCGGACATGAAACGATTGATGACGGCGGTGTGTTGTGCGTGTGTGCTTGGCGCGGCGGGGCTCTCGGCGGGCCAGGCCGACAAGAAGATGGACAAGATGGACAAGAACACGAAGCCCATGACGGTCACCGGCTGCGTCGCCGAAAAAGACGGCCACTACATGCTGAACAACGCCATGATGGCGGGCGACACCAAGGCGATGGCGTACGACCTGATGGGCGGAGACCTCAAAGCGCACGTCGGCCATAAGGTCGAGGTCACCGGATCCACCGACTCCAGAATGATGGCCAAGGGCAAGATGGACAAAGACAAGATGGCCAAGGACAAAATGATGGAGAAGGACAAGATGATGGACAAGGACAAGATGGCGATGTCCGACATGCACGGCACGCTGCACGTCAAGACCGTGAAGATGATCGCGACAACCTGCCAGTAGATGCGTCGATCACAGGGCGGGCCGCACGTTCGCCCTGTGACTCGATCACGCCCAGAACCGTTTGGCGCCGACGTTTACCGCATTCGAGCCCTTGAGAGTCGGCGCCCGGCTGGTGTAGACGATCCGCCGCCCGTCGGGCGACCAGTCGGCGTCGTCGTCGATCGTGGCGGGACTGTTGGTCATGTTGCGGGCGCTCCTGCGTTTCTTGAGCAGGCCATCGACGTCGGCCACGAAGATGTCGCTGTCTGACGCGGGCGCCCCAGGCTCCACCCGCGTGGGCGCCGCCGCACCCGATGCCGAGGCATGGAAGGCAATCCTCTTTCCGTCGGGAGACCAGGATCCCGAACTGCCCCACGCCAGCGGCGTCTGTGCCGATCCGTCAATGTTCATCACGAACAGATGCTGCGTGTTGGCGGGTTGGTCAGCCGCGCGAAGACGGTTGCTGTCGAAGACGATCCGCGTGCCGTCGGGAGAAATGGCCGGCAGGCCGTCGCCGTCATGGTTGTCGGTCAGGCGGCGAGTGTTCGAGCCGTCTGCATCCATCAGGTAAATCTCGGCGGCATTCTGCAGCCCGCCGGCGGGATTATCGCGGGTACTGACGAAAACAATCGTCGGACGGAACTGCGACTGCCCTGCCACGGGGAGCCACGCAGTGGCGGCAACGAAGCCGGCGGCCAGTCTACTGATGGCAATGCGCATGGGTCATGATCGCATCTGCACGGCCTTCGGTTTGGCGCTGGTGTCAACCAATTGGAGGTCGATTCTTTCGGAATGAGTTCTTGATCGCAATCTTGCCATTCCGGAAAGTGAACAAATCGCAGCCCGTGACCTCAACTCGTTTACCGTCCGCTGCCGTTCCAGTGAAGGTCCATTCCGACACCCCTCGCTCGCCGGTCACGAAATGTCGAGCGCCACCCCAGTGCGCATCCGGATATTGCTCGAATACGGCAGCGTAAGCAGCCCGTACGGCCTGTTGCCCCTGGTGTCGCTCGCCATCGACGGCGTTGCCGCCAGAGGCCTCAAAGACACAGTCGGTCGTCATCATCGACATCAGGGCATCTAAATCGTGACGGTTCCAGGCGTCCGCGAACGCCTGCAACAGGTTTTCCATGTCCCGGTCCTTCGTTTGGCGAGTTGCCGAAGCGCGTTGGGCCGCCAGGCTGCGACGGTTCCTTCCCGTGGTCGTCAGTGTCTGACCGTGGTCGCGTTGCACCGCGCTGCGCCAGCGGCGGTCGCCTTCCTACCGGTTTTCGTGTTCCCCTTGTCGTCATGTGGGCGCGCCATGCCCTCCCGATAGAGGTAACCGCTCGACGTCATCCCGAACGGCGCGAAGAGGTTCGCCTTCATGTACGCGTCGAAGTCGGTCGCGCACACCTTAATGCCATCTTCGAACGCTCCGCAATCCTTCGGATTGACACGTCCCGTCACGTGCGTCATGACCGACTGCAGGTAGCTGTAGCCTTCGCCTGAATAGTCCCAACGCTCGCCAGGCGAGACACGAATGTTCAAATGGTCTTTCTTGGACCGCCAGTCCTGGAATCCGCTGGTGTGAGAGAGGATGTGGCGCGCGGTGATCCGGTCCAGACGCGGGTCATCCTCGAGAAATCGATCGGGAGTGTACTTCGTGAGCGGCGTATCGAGATCAAGCACGCCCTTCTCGCACAACTTCATGACCGCGTAAGCGAAGACGGTCTTGCTTACCGACCCCGCCTCAAAAATGGTGTCGTGGTCTACTGGCGCCTTGGATGCGAAGTCCTTCACGCCAAACGCTCCGCGCCACAGCAACTTCGCATCAGCCACCAGCGCCATCGATGCACCGGGGACTGTCGTGGACTGCGCAACGAGTGCGGGCAGGCGCTTCTCCAGATCGGCGATCAGCGCATCCCAATTCGCCGTGGGCGCCGCTGTGTCCTTCCGTGCCGCGGTCGTCGCTTCCTGACGTGAACAGCCGCCGAGTGGACGAAACGACAATCCGACCGCGGCACGACTGCCGTCGAGGAGGAATTTCCTTCGCGTCGCGAGCGCGACGATCTCTTCACCAGTCATTGAAACCTAGAATCGATGGCGTCGAGCCCGATTCATTCGGTTGACGCGGTTATTGACCCGAGTGCCCGTTCGGTTGGCGATGTTTCCGGGTGGGACTCGCCGAGCACCCGGCGCTTGGAGCCGCCGACGGCTGCAAACCGTGTTACGGCCTCACTGGTGTACGCACAGCCAGCCATTCGTGGAAAATTGACCACCTGCGGCAACTTGTGAACCCTATTGGAACCTGTGAACCCCGCGAACCCTGGATCGTCGGTTACTTGGGCAACTCAATGAGTACGACATCAGAATTCTCGCGCCGCCGATCGAACACGATCTGCTTGCCGTCGGGCGTGACGTCGAAAATCCGCATCGTCGCCGTGTTTGTCGACTTGGTCAGCTGTCGGCTCTTTTGCGTCGCCATGTCGAGCAGCCAAAAATCCTGCCGCTCAAAGACAGAACGCTGGTAAACGAGCCCCCGCCCATCGGGCAGAAAGCGGTAACGGTCGCCGGCCCGAAGAACCCGGATCGAAGGTAGCGGTACTGAAGTGCCATCGGGACGGACCGCCAGCAGCGGCGACGATGCGGCGATGTTCTGGCCGGCATACACAATCAAGTTGCCATCCGGCGACCATATTGGACTCAGCGCCTGACCCGTAACAAGCCGTATTGGCGCGCTGCCGTCGAGCGGAATCTTGAACAGGCCCGCACCGGCGGCGTCACTCCCCCCGATCACAATCCATTTGCCATCCGGCGACCATGAGGCCGACCCCCGTACTTCGATCGATTGGGCGATAGGCTGGAGCTGGGCGCCATCTGCCGAGAGCACGTGCAGTATCAGCCTCCCGAGTTTCCGCAGTACGACGGCAACCCGGCTCCCATCAACGGAAACGCCCGGCGCCTCGAACAGCGCGCCATCCGCGCCCTTCCAGATCTCTCTTGCCTGGCCGTCCTGGAACCGCCATAGGCCGTCGCCGCCTCCCGAGGACGACAAATAGAAAAGGGACGTTCCCCCGAAGCGTGGCGCCAGTGCGCGCACATTCGGCAGAGGAAATGGCTTCACCGCATCCTCCCCGGCCGGGTGATCCAGAATCGGAACGCTCCAGAGGCTCGCCGTTGGGTTGGCAACGGTGGCAACGATGCGGCGGCCGTCCGCACTGGCGGCTACCGAGCTGTATTTTTCGAGACCAAAGCTGAGTCGACGAGCATCCTTTCGCTCGGTATCGAATGCCCAGAGCCAAGGACCCGAGCGATCCTGATCCTGAGCGGTGTACAGAATCGTTCCTTCATTGAGCGGGGTGATGTAGCTCACGTCTGCGTTGTGTCGCGTGAGGCGTTCTGCCGCCCCACCAGAGGCTGGAATGCGATAGAGATCCATCTCGGCCGTGGCCAGGACACCACTAACGAAGTAGATCCACCGACCGTCGCGCGACCAGGCGAGGTGGTGATTGTGCACGCCCGGTCCTCCAACGAAGATCTGACGGGCACCGCTGCCAATTCGGTCGGCGACGAAAATAGGATCCCCATCGTCTCGCGTGTGATACACCATGCGCTGACCGTCGGGAGACCACGCGACGTTGACGACGCGATCGCGCAGAAAGAAACGCGGTGCCCCGCCCATGAACGGCATGAGGCGGAGCCTCCTGTCCGGCCCGCCGCCGAGCCAGATTTCCGAACCGTCCGGCGAAAACCCGACGCTTCGGACGGGAGCTTGCTGATCGTCGGGGCCCGGTGTGAGATTGACATAGCGCCCGGTGCCTATCTGGCCGGACCAGACGTGGAAGGGTCCATCACGATCAGCGATGAACGCGACGAACTTGCCATCCGCGGAGATCGCGGCATCCAACTCGTCTCCTCCAAAATCCGTCAAGCGAGAAAACTGAGCATCTTGCAGGGGATTGGCGCGGGGGGGTGCAGGACGGAGCGCGAACCAGCCGGCCGTGCCGGTGACGATCGCACTGGCCGCGACTGCTCCGGCCAGCATACGCCAGCGGTGCCTCGAACTGAGGGCCGTAGCGCCGCGCAGACTCAATAGCGATTTCGTGTGCCACGCTCGTTGAAAGCGACGCAGGTCGAGCTCGAAATCGCCCGCGTGTTGGTACCGATCCTTCGGCTCCTTGGCGAGGGCTTTGGCCAGAATCTCGTCCAGCTCTGGCGGCACAGACGCGATGCGTGAAAACGCGTCGTGGATAATTGCGTGCATTGTCTCAACTGACGATGTGCCCTGAAACGGTCGCCGTCCGGTGACCAGCTCGTACAGCACGACTCCGAGCGAGAAGATGTCGGTCCGAGAATCGACTTCGCGGCCGCCCGCTTGCTCCGGCGACATGTAGGCGACCGTACCCATCACCTGGCCAGGTTCGGTCAGCAGCCCGACCTGGGTCCGCGTCTCAGCGAACTGTTCGACAAGTTTCGCCAGCCCGAAGTCGAGAACCTTGACCTGGCCCTGTGGCGTGACCAGCACGTTGGCCGGCTTGATATCGCGGTGCACAACCCCGGCCGCATGCGCCGCGGCCAGCGCGTCCGCCATCTGTTGGGTGTAGTTCAGCGCGTCGACCAGCGGCACACCTTTGGACGGAATCAGCTCGGCGAGCGACTTGCCCGGCACATACTCCATGACCAGCACGTCGATGCCGTGGTCGTGAATGATGTCGTGCAGTGTGACGATGTGCGGATGATTGAGGGCGGAGGCAACACGAGCCTCACGCAGGAAGCGCGCCTGGCGCTCCGGGTCGGCGGACTTGTCGTGCGGCAGGATCTTGATCGCGACGGTGCGGTTCAAGCGCGTGTCGCGCGCGCGATAGACCTCGCCCATACCGCCGGCGCCGAGCCCACCCTCGATTTGGTACGGTCCTAGGTGGGTGCCGGCGCTAAGAGCCATGACCTTCTCGTTCGCACCTCGCGAAGGCTGTGAACCTCAAGAACCTGGCGCATGTTGACGTCAGTAATCGATCCATACGATACCGGTTTCTCAAGGAGCCACCGAGCATACAGATGTACTTCATAGCCACACGTGAGGCATCAGCCGCGGCGCGCTCAACTCCGACCGCCCCG